>DAIAVG010000338.1 GCA_027445725.1 Acidithiobacillus sp. | reverse complement strand
AGGTTGTGGGTGCGGGCGCCCCGGATATGGATGTGTTCCATGCAGCCGACATGCTCTTTTTGGGGACAATGGGTTAGTATAAAGCTTTCGGGGACACCCGTCCCCTGCAGATAAGGAGATCAGACGATGGCGGGAGTGAACAAGGTCATATTGTTGGGGCATCTGGGACGGGACCCGGAGATGCGCTATCAGCCCAGTGGCGGCGCCATCGCGAACTTCAGCATCGCGACTTCCGAGACCTTCAAGGACAAGGAAGGCAACAAGCAGGAGCGCACCGAATGGCATCGCGTGGTGCTCTTCGGACGCACCGCGGAAATCGCCGGCGAATACCTGCGCAAGGGCAGCATGGCTTATGTGGAAGGCCGTCTGCAGACCCGCAAGTGGACCGACAAGGAAGGGCAGGAGCGCTACACCACGGAGATCGTGGGAGACCGTCTGCAACTGGTGGGTGCGCGTGGGGGCGGTGGCGGTGGTGCGGCCAGCTTCGATGAGGAAGATCAGTCCCGGCCGAGTGGCGGCGGCAGCAGTGCGGGGAGTTCGCGGAAGAGTGAGATGCCGCCCGCGCCGGCGGAGGATTTTGATGATGATATTCCGTTTTAGGGCTGCTAGCCATTTTAAGAGTGCCCATGTTTTCCCCACACGGTATTTCCATCGCCCCGCATCGGCGCATCTTTTCTCTCGCCTATTGGGCGGGCTTTGCGGGGGTGTTGGCCTTTAGCGGATGGTACGCTTGGTTCTCCTGGCACAGTTATGAAGAGGACAGCCGGTATCGTTTGGGGTTGAATGCCGAGATGGTCGCAAAAGTCACCCAGAACCTGCTGGACGGTCACGCCTCCGCGCTCCGGATTTTGGGCAAGCAATTGCAGCGTGCGGATGCCTTGGTCCATCCCCGTCTTGCCCGAGCCATCCTGATGGATTACCGGGAGGCGTCTCCGGGTATCGCCAGCGCGAATCTTATTGCCCCGAACGGGCAGGTCATCGCCTCCACCGCCGTGGAGGCGGGACGGCCGCTACCCAACTTTCGCGACAATCCAGCCATATGGCCGGGCCTACAGGAAGCCTTGCAGGACCACGGCATACGGGTCTACCACCCTCTCCATGGACCGCTGGTGGGGCAGTGGGTCATCCGCCTGAGTCATACAGTATTCTCGCCAGCAGGAAAGCCGCTGTTCCTCTTGGCCGCCCCCATGCGTTTTCGTGAGATCGAAGGTTTCCTGAAGCATTTACCCTTACGCTCGGGAATGGCCGTCGGCTTGATCCGGGGTGACCTTACCATGGAAGGGCGCTGGCCCGTGCCCGAGGGTAACCTCGGCAAGCTGCTTTCCAAGCCCCTCCGCACAGGCGCCTTGCTGCGCGCCCTGCAAGCGCATCCTACCCTGCGTCAGGGATATTATGAAGGTTTTGTTACCGTGGGTCATACCTACCGTTTTGGGGCCTTCACCCGTCTGGATCATTACCCCCTGACCGCTTTCGTCTCCGTCCCCAGGGGCCAATGGCTGGCCGTCTGGTGGCGACGGCACATCCAATACCCTTTGATCTTTCTGCTACTCGCTTTGGGATTTTCCTTGGTTTCCTATCGACGGATCCTTTTCCTCGATCGGCGGTGGGAAGATCAACGCCAGAATTTTGAGCGCACCCTGACCACGCAGGCCACCCACGATGCCCTGACTGGTCTGCCCAACCGCGAGGGCCAGCGTCTGATTTTCGATCAGGCGCTGGCACGATCCGACC
>DAIAVG010000337.1 GCA_027445725.1 Acidithiobacillus sp. | reverse complement strand
ATTCCGCAGTCTGGTGAGGGATGAATTTCTGGAGTTCGCCAAGGATCGCTGTAGCAGGGACATGCTGTCGGTGCCGGTACGTCGGGAGGTTTGACATGAAGCATTTCGCTGTCGTGCAGCACAGTTACTCGGAGTTCCTGGGCATCGTGGAGAGTCAACTGGAGAAACGCGACATCGGTTTCAGTTACTTTCGGGTTTTTCTCAGTGGCGAACTGCCGGGCAATGCCCTGACCTTTGATGCATTGTTCCTGTTGGGTGGACCGATGTCCCCCCTGGAGTCGGACCGATACACATGGCTGACCCAGGAGCTCAATACCATCGCTATTTTTCGCAAGGCGAAGCGGCCGGTGGTGGGTTTTGGTCTAGGCGCGTTATTGCTGGCGCAGTATGAAGGGGCCGAATTGCATCTGGAGCCCTACCATAACGCCTATTTCACCACAGCCCATGCCACCGAGGCCGGCCGTGATGATCCGCTGGCGCAGGCGGTGGACGGCGCTCAGGTGATGGTCTGGTCGCCGGGCATCGCCACCCTGCCGGAGGGCATCGAGCCGCTGGTGGTGGATGACGAAGGTCGCTGGATCGCCTTCCGCCCGGAAGAGGGGGTGGTAGGGCTGCTGTTCCGGCCGGAGATGAAGCCGGGGTTGATTGAAGATATCCTCATGGAAGAGGACCGCGAAACGCCCGAGAATATCGGTGAACTGCTGGGGCAGGCGCGGGCACTGTGGCCGGAGATGCAGAAAACTACGGACCGGGTCATTGTCGCTCTGGTCCGCGAGTTGTCTCTTATGACAGAGAAACGCAAACCACGGGTATTTGCCCTCAAGGTGGACACTGGGGACGATGTATGAACAGTCGGGAACGCCATATTCTCCGCGTTATGCGCAAGCTCGGGAGTGCGGAGCAGGAGCAGGTGCTTAGTTTTGCGGAATTCCTGAAAAGTCGGCAACGGCCAGCGCCAGAGCCGATGCTACAGGAGCCGAATATCTTACCCGCCAAAGAGGGTGAGACCGTCGTCGGCGCGATTAAACGCCTGCGGGAAAGCTATGCCATGCTCGATGCCAAGGAGATGCTCAATGACACCTCCGGCCTGATGTCCAGGCATGTGATGGGCGGGGAAGCGGCAGGGACGGTCATTGTTGAATTGGAGATGATGTTCAAGCGTCACTATCAGCGTTACCGCGGCGCGCCGGAAGACGCGTGAATCCACGTCGCACCGGGTGATCGCGCCAATGTTGGATATTCATCATCTCGTGCAGATTCTGCTGCACTTTGACCAATACCTGATTCTGTTTTTGCAGGAATATGGAGCCTGGGTCTATGCCCTGTTGTTCCTGATTCTCTTTGCGGAGACCGGGCTGGTGGTCATGCCGGTCTTGCCGGGCGACTCCATGCTTTTTATCTGCGGTACACTAGCCGGTGCAGGCATCATGAGCGCGCCCTGGCTGCTGGGTTTGCTGGTGGCTGCGGCGGTGCTGGGTGACGCGGTGAATTACTGGGTGGGCCGCCGCTGGGGTGTCCACCTTTTTGGCGGGCGCCTGCTCAATGTCCGGCACCTGGATACGACCCAGCGTTTCTATGCGCGGCATGGCGGTAAGACGGTGATTATCGCCCGTTTTCTGCCGGTTATTCGTACCTTCGCGCCCTTTGTGGCAGGTGTTGCCGCCATGCCGTACCGTCGCTTCTTTGGCTTCAATCTGGCGGGCGCTTTCCTGTGGGTGGGGGGCTTGCTCGGCGCGGGCTATTTCCTCGGGCGCTTTCCC
>DAIAVG010000336.1 GCA_027445725.1 Acidithiobacillus sp. | reverse complement strand
TTTACGCCTTGTTTGTCATCACGCCTGCCTGGACACACCAAGCCGATTTTCACGGAGCACCGATCTCCTGCATTGTTGCGGCGTCCCGGCAATATGGTGTCCCGAAGCGGGACATTATCGCTCTCATGAAAAATGAGGGTGCGGCCCCCGGTGTGGCGGCACGCGACAGTAATGGTACTACGGATCTTGGTGTAATGCAGGTCAACACCTGCCACCTGCCATTCCTGCGCCAGTACGGATACAGCTATCAGGTACTCAAGAATAACGCCTGCGCCAACGTCATTGCAGGTACCTGGGTGTTCACCCGCTGCCTCGCCATGACGGGCAACGTCCTGAACGCCGCCGCTTGCTATAACGCAGGCATGGGGGGGATGCCGATAGCTTGGGAAAACGGCTATGTGGCGCGATTCGCGGCGCACTTGGGAGTACAGATTCCGAACGGTCCCGCACCCACTCAGCAAGCGATACCTGCGGGTCTCGTCGTCCTCAAAGGACAGCAGAATTGAACGGGCGGGCACGCGCACTGACAGCCATCGGCATGGCCGCCGCGATGCTCACGGCCATGCCGGGCGCATTCGCAGGCCCGCTCGACAGCAACGCGCACGGTTGGTTCTGGTATCAGCTCCCGCCACCGCCGCCCCCC
This sequence comes from Acidithiobacillus sp., assembly GCA_027445725.1. Next base: position 1,122 of record DAIAVG010000336.1, on the reverse strand, counting down.
AAGCCGCGGCCATTGCCCGTCATGGCTCCAAAGCCGGTAGCAAAGCCCAAGCCAAAGCCCAAAAAACCGCAGGTTCTCTCGGTAAAATGGATCCGCGTGCATCTCAAGAAGTACCGGAATGAGGCCATCAATAATCCCAGCACGAAAAACGTCACCAATTACCTATCGCTTCAAAAGGTGATGTTTGACAAGGCCCAGAACTTCGCCGAGAAGTTCGTGCAGGTCGCCAATACCAATCCCGTGCTCAACTACTCGAACCTGGTACCCCGGTCCAATGCCGGCAACAGCGCATTTAACACCTACATTGCCGACAATCGCCAGAAGGCGCTTCAATATCTCACCAAGAAGGTCGGTATGTGGGTCTTCGTCAAACACGACTGCCCATTCTGCAACATGCAGCTCGGCCAGTATCGTCATCTTCTACAGCTCGCCCACTTCCGCACGGTCTACATAGACGCGAATCATGGCTCGATCTCTGGCGTCCCGAAGAACGCCGTTTTTGTCCAGGATCACGGGCAAGCCAAAATGCTGCACCTGGTCGAGACACCCGCCATCGTGATGGTCTGGCCACCGGACAATTTCGCCGTTGTAACCCAAGGCTATCAGGTGGCTGGCACCCTGATGCAGAACATCGTGGCCGATGCCGGATATGTGCATCTTCTACCCAAGAAACTTGCCCAGTGGTCCACCGGCGCCTACGAGCGCGGTGTCATGACCACGCAAGAGATTCAGGCTGCTGAAAAAGAGGGTATCACCGCTCCCGGGCAGATCAGCAATTATGTACAGAACCAAACCGAAAGCCGTATTCATAACTGGTGACAGGAGCCGAACCCCATGTTGAAGCAGGACGCCCCCACATTCCGCACCATCGCCAAAGGGGTTTTGCTGGCGGTGGGATCTTCCATGGTCACGACCATGGCCCTGCACGAACAGATGGCCTATGGCCTGGGGATGCAGAGCTTCGTGCAAGGCATGTTCTCGGCGACTTCCGCGCCGACCCTGGCGAATACCGGCAACGGCTACACCCTTTCCGGCGGCTACTCCGAAATCCGCACCCCTCTCAGCGGCGTCAACATCCTGTCTTTCAGCCCACCCGACATCTCCGCAGGATGCGGGGGGATC
>DAIAVG010000335.1 GCA_027445725.1 Acidithiobacillus sp. | reverse complement strand
GATTTTCGTGCTGGAGGTGGCTGTTATGCACGCTTTTTACGGACAAATGCCCTTCGGGCGAAATCCGCTCTGTCGCCTGGTGGAGAGAGGCCAGAACAGGTTACGTCGAGTCTGGGGAACGCCGTCAGGGGGCCGTCCAGGCGGCATAGAGGCGCTGAAAGGCATGGAAGCCGGGAGAGCCGTGCTCTGGGAAGGAGAGGATCCATTGGCGGGCATGATGGACGACTCGGGCCGCCTGGGTGATGATTTCCTGGATCACCGTCTTGACGCGACGGCGCTTGGCCGGATGGCGGGAGGGGGCATCGGGTCCCAACAGGGTATGTTGGCCGATCAGGCGCAGGAGGTTATAGGCCATGGCGCCCAAGGTCAGGATTAGGTCGTTGGTGGCGAACTTGCCCGAGGGCAGACGCTTCAGGTCCAGATCGGTCTTGATCTCGGCATGGAACTGCTCATGGGTGGCATGATCGGCGTAGAGGACGGTGACCGCCTGGGAATCGATATCGGTGGGCAGGGTGGTATCCCAACCCTCCAGGGTGATTTCCAGCAAGAGCAGATGTTGGCCATTCGCCATGGTGGTGCGCTCGGTCAGCCGCAAGACCTGGCGGACAGGGACTGTGCCCAAGGTGACCGCTTCTTCTCAGACACTCACCCGCTTGCCCGGCCGGGGACTGTCCCAGAGGGCTTGCGGTTCGGCCAGATAGGGCTGAATCCAGGCATCGAGATCGTGACCCCGCCGATTCCACTTGATCAGGAAGGCGACGGGCTGCCCACTGGCGGCTTGGCGCTCCCGATCGTGCTGAACGCTAGTCTTGGCGATGGTTTTCCCATGAAAACCGGCATCCATGCGGACCAGTATCGGTGCCTGGGTGAGGGCCAACGCCCGGGGCAAGACCCGATCCAGGGGCTCGTCCGTATGTTCGGCGCTGTGCTGGGTCCCCTCCCGCAATTCCATGCCGATGTTCCATCCTTCCTGACCCAGATAGGCGGTGATGGGAGCGTAGCCCACAAAGCTAGCATAGGTCCAGCCGATGCCTTCCTTACGGGTATTCGAGTTGTCCAGGGGGGAGACATCCAGATCCAGGGGCACCCAGCCACAGGACAAGGGGGTGATGGTGGCCTTCGCGCGCTTGAGCAGATGCAACAGGGATACGTCCACCCAGGGCAGGAACGCTTCGCCTTTCTCGTCCAGGCGTTGCCGCAGGGTGGGACTCGACGGCACCACCCGCAGCCCCGGGGCCTGGGCGAAGAAGGTGCCCCGGCGAAACCGCTCAATGGCCTCAAAGTCGCACTTACCCTGACAGAGCAGGCCCAATTGCGCGATCAGGATATCGCTGTTGAGTATGCCGCTGCGCACCGGGAAGCGCGGCTCGATGAGCCGACGCAGTTGCGAGTATCGGGCTATGGCCTGGCCAACCAGGGGCAAGCCCCCCAAGGCGGTGAGGGTCTCTGGGCCTTGGCGAAGGTAAAAAGCCGTCGGTTCCATGCGCACCCAACAGGCCAACCAAAGAAGTCCGCATTATGCAATATCAAACAGAGTGTTGGAATAGATTTTCGGCGCCTTCTTCACGGATTCAGGTAGTCACTGCTAAGGTTAATCTTAGAGCATGCATGCAATGCCAATTATTTTAAAGGGCAGCTAAGCAAAAGTTGTATCTTCGTTGGCACCGTCAAAGGAGTTAATAGATATGCCTTGTATGATGATGATGTTCAATAAAACCATCGATAAGTTATCAATAATCGAAAATAAAACGGTATATTTATTAGCTG
>DAIAVG010000334.1 GCA_027445725.1 Acidithiobacillus sp. | reverse complement strand
TTGCCCATCCTCCTGATTTCGGACTTCGATGCGGATGGCGCTTCGGCCCACGCGGTGCTGAAGTTTGCGTTCCGGGATTATTTCGGCGTCCCAGAAGCGCGGATTCACAGCTATATCGGACACCGTCTGCGGGATGGCTACGGCGTCACCGAAACCCTGACCGATCGCATCATCGCGGAGGCCCCCCGCCCCGCCCTGATCATTACCGCGGATCAAGGGAGCACGGATCACGAACGGATCGCCCGGCTGCGGGATCATGGTTTTACCGTCATCGTCACGGATCATCACGGCGTGCCCGCGTCCGGGCCGCCACCCGCGGCCGTGGCTTGCGTCAATCCGGTGCGCGAGGACTCGGCGTTTCCCGATCCGTATATCGCCGGCGTGCATGTGGCGTGGCTGCTGTGCTGCGCGATCCGCCAGCGGCTGATCAGGGACGGCGCCCTGTCCGCCGATGCGCCCAAGCTCGGCGGTCTGCTGGATCTGGTCGCCCTGGGCACCATGGCCGATTGCGTCGATCTGGCGCGATCGACCAATAACAAGGCGATCATCGCTCGCGGCCTGGCGATCATGAACGCGCCGGTGCGACGGCCCGCCTGGCAGGCATTGTATGTTGCCACGAATTGCAAAGGCCCCATCACCGCCGCTACCCTGGCATTCAGTTTTGCGCCGCTCATCAACGCCCGCGGGCGCCTGGATTCCGCGCTGGGCAGCGTGGATCTGCTCATGAGTGATAGCGTCCCAGTGGCGGAAGGACTGGCGCTGCATTTCGTGGAACACAACNCCGAACGGAAAGCGTTCCAGTCGAGCATGCTGCACAGAAGCACCGCACAGGCCATGCAGCAAGTACGGGATGGCGCGGCAGCTATTACGGTATTCGATCCTGAAGGTCACGCGGGTGTGCATGGTATTTGCGCAGCGCGACTGGCAGAATCTTTCGGCAGGCCAGTCGCTTATTTCTCGCCCAAAAATGACGCGGAACATATCACGGCATCGCTCAGGACCGTGCACGGTTTTCATGTACGGAATGCCTTGGCGGAGATTGCCGACCGTTATCCCGATGATTTTGTCGCCTGGGGCGGCCATGCGGGCGCTGGTGGTGTGACTTTGAAGCAGGATGGTCTGCAGCGCTTTGCAGAGGCGTGGGCCTCTGTCGCGGCAAGCGCATTGCGTGACCACAGGGTCGGCCCGGAGATTGTCACCGATGGTGCGCTGGAGGTGATTCCCAGCTTCGCCGTTGTGGAAGAACTGGCTGCTTTAGAACCCTTTGGTCGTCAATGGGAGCAACCCGTTTTCAGAAGCCACGGCCGGATTGAACAGGTCCGCCCGGTAGGCGACGGCAGGCATCTGAAACTGGTCGTGAAAATGGATGCGATGGATTACGATGCCATCTGGTTCGGCGCTGTGGAAAATGGCGTCTGCCCGGTGGGAGTGGGGCAGACGGTGCTCATGGCTTATGAACTGGATGTGAATACGTTCCGGGATACGACTATCCTGCAATTGCGTATTCGGCATGTTGCGTTGGTCGGCGAAGGAGCTTGATCTTCGGCGTTGCGCTGCTCGTCGGTGCGGATCATCTTTGGAATCCCGCATGCTGAAACTCCGCTGGAGATCAGCGCCGAAACTGCGCATAATTACGGCCTTTGCGTGCAGGGCAACCGGGTGCGCGCTGGTATGGTCCTGATGCAGCCTGATGGAAAAGGAAGAATCATGAGAGAAGTGAATGAGATGCGTGCGCTGCACGAAGATCTCCAGGTCCGTGTCGCGGGCCTGAGGGGGTATCTTT
>DAIAVG010000333.1 GCA_027445725.1 Acidithiobacillus sp. | reverse complement strand
TCCCTGGGTCAAAAGCCATCTGAATATGGTGATTGTCGCCATCATCGTGATTTCGCTGATTCCCGCTGCGCTGGCCTGGCTGCAACAGCGGTTGCAGCCTTCCGAACATCCTTCCCGCTAAGTCTTTGTCTCGCTGTGCCCCGTTGCGCGCGCTATGCGCCGAACAGCGCGCTGTACCAGCCAATTAAACAGGGCCTGCTGGTGCGGGTCACCGGCGGCTGTATGCTCCGGGTGCCACTGGACGGCAAAGACATCTGGATTGTCGGGCATATCCACGGCTTCAATGACGCCATCCTCGGCGATGGCGTTGATGCGTAGTGCGGGGGCCATATTCGCGATGGCCTGATGGTGCCAGGAGGATATCTCCAGGGTATCTCGCCCAGCGATTCTCCCTAGCAACGTGTCCGCCAAGACGATGACCTCATGCATGATGGGATTATGCTCGGCGTTGCGGTGGCAGATGCGGGTACCGATGCTTTTGGGCAGGTCCTGGAGAAGGTCACCGCCCAAGGCGACATTAATGATCTGCAGGCCGCGGCAGATGCCGAGCACCGGGATACCCTGGGCGATGGCCTCTCGCGCCAGCGCGATCTCAGAGGCGTCGCGGTCCGGATGTACGGCATGAATGCTGTCGTCACACGGCGCACCGTAAAAATCGGGAGAGATGTCGCCGCCGCCGGTGAGCACCAGCGCGTCACAGCGCGACAGAATAAGTCGGGCCTCGGGGCACTGGGGTGGAAAGAGGATGGGCAACCCGCCCGCCTGACAGACGGCGGCGGCATACTGAGGGGCGAGGGAAAAGGCCTCTCCGTTGCGCTCATAGGCGCTCAGCGCGATGACGGGTGGCACGGGGGGGTGGGAATCATCCACGACGCGGATTCCCGTCCAAAGTCAGGATGGGCGTGTACAGTTCAGGGCGGCGATCACGGAAGAGTCCCCACTCCAGCCGCTGTGCAGCGAGGGCTTGCAGGTCGAAATCGGCATAGAGGATGGTCTCTTCCTGGTCGGCATGGGCGATGAGTGCGCCGGTGGCGTCGCTGATAAAAGAACCGCCATAAAAGGTGATTTCGCTCTCCCGGCCGATTTCCCGTCCCACCCGGTTGGCAGCGACGACGGGGACCAGATTGGCGGCCGCATGGCCTTGCATGACCCGGGTCCAGTGCCCGCGACTGTTGATTTCAGGGGCCTGGGGTTCGGAGCCGATGGCGGTGGGGTAGAACAGTATTTCGGCACCCTGCAGGGCCATCACCCGCGCTGCTTCCGGGAACCATTGGTCCCAGCAGATGGCGACGCCGAGGCGTCCGTAGCGGCTGTCAAACACGCGGAACCCCGTATCGCCGGGACTGAAATAAAACTTTTCCTGATAGCCGGGACCGTCCGGGATATGGGCCTTGCGATAGAGCCCCAGATCGCTGCCGTCGGCGTCAAAAACCACCAGACTATTGAAGAAGGCGTTATTGGCGCGCTCAAAAAAGCTGACCGGGAGCACGACCTCGCGCTCCCGCGCCAGCTTTTGCATGGCGAGCAGGGCGGGGTGGCTCTCGCGGGGCTGCGCCAGGCTCAGGAAGTCGGGATTCTGATCCTTGCAGAAGTACGGTGTGCTGAAGAGTTCCTGGAGGAGGATGATCCGAGCCCCGGCATCGGCCGCCACGGTCACCTGCTGCAGCGCCCTGGCGATATTGTCGGCCTCGTTTTTCCCCACGGCCATCTGAATGGCTGCCACTTTTACCCGCACCTGTCACCTCGTTCGCTATGGTCGATTAAACACCGCTCCCGGCCTGTGGGATAAGTATAGAGGACCCCTTCATGGAGACAATAGGTTATAAGTGATCGCCCACCAGGGAGAAGGGCTGAGTTGGGGATTGCCAA
>DAIAVG010000332.1 GCA_027445725.1 Acidithiobacillus sp. | reverse complement strand
TCCCGGGTTTTCGTCAGCCGGTGGGCGGGGTAAACTTCCTCCCATGCTGAAAACCTCCGAACGCATCGACCATTTACTCTCCCGTTTGGGGTATTGCAGCCGTTCCGAGGTGCGTGATTTGCTGCGCGAAGGCCGTGTGCAGGTGGCCGGGGAAGCGCTACGCAAAGCCTCCACCAAAGTGGAGGCGGCGCAGGTCCGGGTCGATGAGGCACCCATCGATCATCCCCAACCCCTGTATCTGCTTTATCACAAACCCTTGGGCAGGGTTTGTGCCCACGATGATCCGCGCGCCATTTATCAGGATTTTCCCTTGCGTTGGCGCTACCGACGCCCGTCGCTGAGCAGCGTCGGGCGTCTTGACCGGGAGACCAGCGGCGTCCTGCTGCTCACCGACGACGGCGATTGGCTGCACCATTGGACGAGTCCTCGCCGTGCCATTCCCCGGGTGTATCGCGTGACTCTGCAGGAGCCGTTGCGGGGTGATGCGGCGAACATCCTGGCCGCGGGAACCCTGATGCTGGAAGGTGAAGACACGCCCTGTCGCCCCGCAGTGTTGCAATGCCTGACAGATCGCGAGGTGCTGCTGACCCTGACGGAGGGGCGTTACCACGAGGTCCGCCGGATGTTTGCCGCTCTGGATAATCTGGTGCTGACCCTGCATCGGGAGGCCTTCGGGCCTTTTGTGCTGGACGATCTGCCTCCCGGCCAGTGGCGTGAACTCACGGAAGCAGAGTGTATGACGGAGAAAATCCCATGATTTGGACGCCGCATGTGACAGTAGCCACCGTCGTAGAGGAGAAAGGCCGTTTTCTGCTCGTAGAAGAGGTGGTGGATGGGCGGCGCTGCTTCAATCAGCCTGCCGGCCACTGGGACCCCGGTGAAACGCTGTTGGATGCGGTCGTCCGCGAGACCCTGGAGGAAACGGGCTACTTCTTCCAACCGGAATATCTGACCGGTATTTATCACTGGGAATATCCTGCAAAAAACCTGACTTATCTGCGCTTTGCTTTCGGGGGACGCCTTGGCCGCCGGGATATGAGCCGTGCCCTGGATGCGGGCATCATCGGCCCGGTCTGGCTGACCCCGGAGGAGATGACGGCGCGCGGGGGGGAGATGCGTAGCGTCATGGTCCGGCGCTGTATGGCCGATTACCAGGCGGGCAAGCGCTATCCACTGGATTTGCTGCACACGGTCTGAATGGCGCTGGGGGCTGGAGTAGACTGACGCTGGCCCGTCTGCGTGCTATATTGCAGCATAAACGCATCGGCAGAGACGATGAACATGATAGACGCGGACGGCTATCGCCCCAATGTGGGCATGATCATTTGTAATGAATACAATCAGGTGTTGTGGGCTAAACGCCGGGGTGAAAATGCCTGGCAGTTCCCCCAGGGCGGCATCGATTATGCGGAAACGCCGGAGCAGGCGATGTTTCGTGAGTTGGAAGAAGAGGTGGGGACCGCCAAGGTCTGTATTCTTGGCAGGACGCGGGGCTGGCTGCGCTATGAAGTGCCCTGCGCCCGTCATCGCGCCTCGCGGCGCCGTTATCGTGGGCAGAAGCAAATATGGTTTTTACTCCGTTTTGAAGGCGAAGAGGCGGAAATCAATCTGCGCACCCAGCAGCCGGAGTTTGAGGACTGGCGCTGGGTGGATTACTGGATGCCGGTGAATGAAATCATTGCCTTCAAGCGCCGCGTGTACTGGCAGGCTTTGCAGGAATTGGCGCCGTTGATCAACATGGATCCGCCGCCCATGATGAACCCCTGCGGTTCCGCGGGCCGATATCCGGTCGGTGGGAGCAGCTGACCGTGTTACTGCGTAACGGATGATCTATCCACTCACAGGACGATTACCCGAAAACTTTCTTCACATAGTGGCGCTCCCGATCTCCCATGCCGGTTTGCACATTGCTCGGCCCCACTGATTCCCTGAGAAAGCCGGCGTTGCCTTTGCCGAAGGGATAGACTCGTT
>DAIAVG010000331.1 GCA_027445725.1 Acidithiobacillus sp. | reverse complement strand
CCCACCTGCGTCTCCCGGCCGGCCGGGAACAGCATCTGGCTCACATCGGCGTCCCGGAGGAAGGTGTCCAAGTGGCCGACGGGCTCCTGAAACCGTATCTGCCCGTCGATCTTCTCGACTTCAGTGTTCGCCATAAGGCGGCGCACCGTAGCCGAATGCTCCGTCGGCAGGCAACGGGTATCCGAATACTCCTGGAACGCCCGCAAAGCTCTCCGGATATTTTCCCGGTCCGGCAGAACATCCAGGGGCTCGCCGCTGTGGTTGAAGTCATGGAACAGACCAGCGAGGCCCAGCACCACGAGATCATTGCGCTCAAGGCCCTGTTCCATGCCATAGAAAACGGCGACCTTACCCACCAACTCGCAATGCCGGAGGTTGTGGTAGGGGTTGGCGGAATGCCGCCCGAAACTCCGGCAGTAGCTCTGGGCATCCACGAGGATGCACTGGGCTCGCCACCAGGGCTCCACGGAATCCAGGGCGGAATTTTTCATGTCTACCCCCTCGATTCGCGCAGCTTAGGTATAGTTGCCACACGCCACGGTTATCCGCTCTACCAAGCGCTTTTGAGTCACCGTCAATCGCCGGGACTTCTGGATATGCGCGAGGATATCCAGGGTGTCCGAGACCATTTTCGGCGTGGGGCGATCGGAAATATTGTGCAGGCGGTCGGCCAGTTTGATGACCAGCGCATAGCTGCTCATCCCTGTCATTTTGCTTTTCAGGTATTCCAATTTACCCACCCGGGCAATCTCCGCGGTATCGGACGTCAACTCATGCACCAGACTGGATACCAGGGGCGTGAACCGTTCAGATAATTCGACAAAAGTTGCCGGAGTATCTTCCAGGACATCATGCAGGATCGCGGCGGTTACCAGTTCCGGCAAGTGCCTTGACCTCTTGAACTGCGCTACGATGTAGCTCACCGCTATGGGGTGGGTGATGTATGGCAAATCAGTGCTGCGCCGGACTTGCCCGTCGTGCTGCTCGGTAGCGAACAGCAGGGCGTCAAGCACCATGCCATCGGTTGAACGGTCGGCGGTTAGCATACTTGCTCCTTCGCAATGGCTCGTTGGTCTTCCCTGTGCCGTACACCGCCGAATGCGCGCATATCGTACGCTTCGCGCAAGAGCCCCTCGTCATCGGTGAAAATACTGGTGCGCGGGAATACCGTATTCTTGAACACCAAGCGGTCCATTTCCGTGATCTCAGACCACAACAATTTCCGGCCGTCCACAGCGGTTGCTGGAATCTCGTCAGTAAAATATCGCTCGATGCTGGTCAGTCGTTGCTGACCGTCTATAACAATATCTGACAGATAACGGGTCTCCACATGGTTCCCAGTAAAATCCACCCAAGCGTTTACCATATAGGACCCTGTATCCACATGCGCCCACAGCGCGTCAATAAACCGGCTTTGCATTTCATCATTCCATACAACCGGACGCTGCCAGGGAGCCAACGGCATTCCGCAGACAAATCGTTCCGCCCAGGGATACATTTTCGTCGTACCGGACGGATTCTCCCGGAAAGCCAAGACTCCCGAGTATAGTTCGTTCAGGGTTCTCGGGCTAGTGTTTCCAGAAAGCCGAGAGACGGGCATAATGCGGGATTCTAAAACCTGCGCCTGTTTAGCCATGCAATGCCTCCCACACCCGGTATGGTCGAACGAAACGCCCAAAACGATCGCGCGTACCATGCTCCCCGAAGCTGATTGTATGATACGCGGGGGATCGATTGCCGAGCGTGCCGTGTATGGGGTGCCGACATGCGCCATCGCAAGGCTCTTTCATGCGCCAGTACCCCCGCACGCTGGATAAGACAAGATCATCCGGCGTGAGCCGGGGGTGGTAAAAGCGCAGATACTCAGCCAGCCGGTGCAGTGCTTCTTCGTGGGTCATAGTGCCGTCGTCCTCTTTTCCCGTACCGTTAATCAGTCGTCATCATCACTTTTCGATAAATATCCGCGAAAAAATAGCGTTATCATGAACGATGGGCCGACTATCA
>DAIAVG010000330.1 GCA_027445725.1 Acidithiobacillus sp. | reverse complement strand
AATCCCAGAGCTTCAGCGCTTGGTTCCGCAACCCGGACACCTTGTTGCCACCATTGGCGGGAGGGATGTGGGAGGAGACTTTTGCCGAGGGCTACCACTGGCGGCGTGATCAGGAGGCACAGCACCGCCTGCTCAGTGCCCAGATTGTACAATTGCGCGACGCCTTGCAGGCCATGCCGGACGTCGTGGTGCTCATGGATGAGCGCGGCCAGCTACTTTGGGTGAATCCTTCCGGTATCCGCTTGCTGCAACTGCAATGGCCGGAGGACGCCGGCAAGCCTCTGACCTTCTGGCTGCGTACCCCGCATCTGCGGGCCTTTCTCGCCGGCGAAGGGCCACCCAGCTTGCAACTCCCCGCCCCCGCAGATGCACAACAGATTTTGGAGGGTATGCGCTATCCCCTCGCCGATGCCGGCGCATTGGTCATCTTTCGGGACGTGACCCGTATCCGTCAGCTCGAACAGGTCCGTCAGGACTTCGTGGCTAATGTCTCCCACGAGTTGCGCAGCCCGCTGACGGTGGTGCGCGGTTTCCTGGAAAACATGCTGGACAGTCCCATCGCCGCCGATGATGAGGTGAGCAGTCAACTCCGTCTCATGGAACAGCAGACGCTGCGCATGCAGTCTTTGGTCGAAGACCTGTTGTCCCTGGCACGCATGGAAGCCGCCGAAGCGAATCCGGAACACTGCGAAACGCTGATGCTTGCGGACATGATACACAACACGCTGGACACCCTGGCGCCCGCGATAGCGCAAAAACGTTTGCAGATCGACACCGCGCTGGATAGCGACTTAGGCTTTTTCGCAGAAACCATCGACCTGACCAGTATCATTCGCAATTTATTGGAAAACGCCATCAAATACACCCCGGCAAACCGCGCCGTCAGCGTACGCTGGGAACGTCGCCCCGGCGAACTGCTTTTGGTGGTGCAGGATACTGGCGATGGTATCGCTGCCGAGCATTTGCAGCGTATCACCGAGCGTTTTTACCGGGTGGACAAAGGTCGCTCCCGGCGTATGGGGGGCACGGGGTTGGGACTGGCCATTGTCCGTCATGCCGTCGAGCGTTATCAGGGACATCTGGAAGTAGCCAGTGAAGTGGGTAAGGGAACCACTTTTACTGTGCATTTTCCGCTTCATCTCGCCCGCAGTTTTCTCCCCGACTCCGCGATGTCATAAAATTGTAATAAAATCTTGCTATAGTCTCTGTGCAGCTTCGAACTAAACCTGTATAAGGGGCGTGATATTATGAAGACCAATGGCGTGGCTTTTATGTTGGGCGTGATGAGCCTGGGCGTAGCAGGGCTGGCGCAGGCGGAAACCATTTCCGCTGCAGGCGGCACGGCCATTTATCCCGTCCTGTCCAAATGGGCAGAAACCTACAAACAGAAAACGGGCACCATGGTGAACTATCAGGCCATCGGTTCTGGTGGTGGCATTGCCCAAATCAAGGCCAAGACCGTCGCTTTCGCCAACAGCGACATGCCCATCAAGCCTGAATATCTCAGCAAAGACCAGCTCGTCCAGTTTCCGGCAGTGATTATTGGCATTACCCCCGTCGTGAATGTCCCCGGTATAAAGCCCGGTGAACTGACCTTCAACGGCACCGTGCTCACCGGTATTTACCTGGGCAAGATCAAGAAATGGAACGACGCGGCCATTGCCGACCTCAATAAGGGCGTTAAGTTGCCGGATATGAATATCACCGTGGTCCATCGTTCTGACGGCTCTGGCACTACCTTCAACTTTACCAATTATCTGGCCAAGGTCAGCCCGGAATGGAAGCAACGGGTGGGCGATAACACCGCCGTTTCCTGGCCTGTCGGTGTGGGTGGCAAGGGTAATGCGGGCGCCGCTGCATATGTACAGCGGATTCCCTGTGCCATCGGCTACGTGGAATATGCCTATGCCAAGGAAAATCACATGGCTTACGGCAAAATGATCAATGCTGCGGGCAAAGTGGTGGCCCCTGATCTGGCCACTTTCCAGGCCGCCGCGGCGAATGCGGACTTCGCCAAGGTGGAAGATTTCTACAT
>DAIAVG010000329.1 GCA_027445725.1 Acidithiobacillus sp. | reverse complement strand
CAAAAATCAAACCAGCCGCCCGCGAGCGCCAGAGCCGCGCCCGCCCATCCCACCACGGCGGACGGTTGAGCTGGAAGATGACACCGAGCGAACGCCCCCCCCTCCGGCACTGAACTGGCCTTGGGTGTTGCTGCTTCTTCTGGTAATCATGCTCAGTGCGGGGGTCTGGTGGTGGATAGCACAAATCCACATCACCACTGGAAAGCTCGGTTTAATCAATAGCGGGACAAGACTACCGGCGGCGGTGGCCTTCAGCAATGGCGCGCCGGCAATCGCCCAGCAACAGCCTGTTAGCCCGGCAGCGTCCACATCGACTGCCCTGGCGACCATACAAACTCCGGTGCGCGACCCGCTCGCCGTCGTCACCTCCAGCAGCGCCGCTGCGGCCTCCACAGCCGCCACCCGCAGCGGCGTCGATTTCAATTTTTATCAGATATTGCCCGCCATGCATGTGGATATTCCTGCCGACATCCTCGGGAACGGTCCCGGCATCCCCAGTGCAGCGACCGCCAGCAGTATCAGTATCGTTCACCAGCCGGTGACCATTCAGGTAGGCGCCTTCACCAACCGCGCCGCCGCCGTCGTCCTGCGCGATCGCCTCGCCCTGCTGGGGGTCAACACCCAGATGGAAAAGGCGGAAGCGGGTGATAACAACACCCTCTACCGGCTCCGCACCAACACCTTCGATTCTCTGGCAGCGGCCCAGCCCACCCTTGCCAAAATCCGCGGCATGGGCATCACCCCGCTGCTGCTGGGCAGCGGAATCATCGGCTCCGGGGTCAATGCACCGCTGTCGCAATCTCCAACGCCTTAATCGCGGCGACCGGGGTTTCCTGACCACTCAGCACCCGGTCCAGCCCTGGCAGGTAGTGGTTGATGGTCTCCACGCCAACCAGCAGATAGGGGCGCAGCAGGGCAGTGCTCAGCACAGTGGCAGGTGCCTGGAGAATCGTCTTGAAGTTGATTTCCCCGTCGTCCAGGTCCAGTTCAAAATTACCCAGGGCCAGTCCATAGTTGGCACGGGTCAGAAACTCCGCCACCGCCGGGCGTTTTCCCATTGTTATCTCCAGATTCTGGGGACGCAGGTAGAACAGGATACGCTCCCGTTCGCCATGCACATGGCAAAAAATGTCCAGAACACCATTAGGTACCTGCAACGCGCAAGTGAGGACCGGATAATCGGGCAGCGTCTTCGCTTCCCATTCCAGTTCGGCAAACAGTTTCTCGGCAACTTCCAAATGATTCATGATCGGTTTCCTTGTTCAACTGTGGCCTCGGCGAGGCGAAAAAAGGCGGCCTGATCCAGCGTCTCGGCGCGGCAGCCGGGATCAATCTGCAAACCCAGCAAGTCATCCGCACTCAAAATACCGCGCAGATTATTGGCGAGTGTCTTGCGGCGCTGGGCAAAGCTGGCAGCTACAATCCGCGCAAAAGGCGCCTGCAAGTGGAGTGGTAGCAACCCTGGACGATGCGGTATCAGGCGCATGAAGGCCGAATCCACCTTGGGCACCGGAAAGAAATTCCCCGGAGCCACCGTGAACAGGGATTCTACCGCGCAGTGCGCCTGTATCATCACCGAAAGCCGGCCGTAGGCTTTGATTCCCGGCACCGCCACCATGCGCTCCACCACCTCTTTTTGCAGCATGAAGTGCATATCCCGCACCCGTTCCGCGTGTTCCAGTATATGAAAAATCAGCGGCGTCGCCACGTTGTAGGGCAGGTTACCGACTACCCGCAGGACATTCCCGGCGCCAGCCAGTGCCGCGAAGTCGACCTCCAGCGCATCGGCCTGCATGACCTCTAGCTGCTCCGGCGGCGCGAGCGCGCGTAAACCGGCAATCATATCCCGATCCAGCTCCACCACCGTCAACTGCGGCAAGAGGCGCAGCAGAGCCCTGGTCAGCGCCCCCGGCCCCGGCCCGATTTCCACCAGTTGATCGCCGGGCACGGGGCGAATCGCCGCCACAATACGCTCAACGATCTGCGGCTGAACCAGAAAATTCTGTCCGAAACACTTTTTGGCACGCGGCAGGCGCCCCTCTTGCACC
>DAIAVG010000328.1 GCA_027445725.1 Acidithiobacillus sp. | reverse complement strand
CTTTTTGCAACAATCTTTCGCGCGGACGCTCATCCGCCGGCCAATCAGTGATGGCCATACGCTCCCTCCTTCCCTTACCTCAGGAATGTGATATCCATTGACGCCGCCTTGTGGCACCCTCCCACATCGACTAACATTTCGAGAGTGAAGGATTCCTGAACCGGCATGGCTACGATACGTAAACGGAAGGATCGCTGGCAAGCGATGGTGCACTGAAGAGGAATGATGGACACATGAAACTTCTGCTCACCGGTGCCAACGGCTTCGTCGGCCGGTACGTGCGGGCGGCGTTGCCCTGCATACCATTGCCCGACGGGCTGGATCTGCGCGACCGCGCAGCCCTGACTGCCGCAGTGGCCGCCATCCAACCTGACACCGTCCTGCACCTGGCGGCCCAGAGTTTCGTGCCGGCCGCCTTCGAGAACCCCCGCGAGACCTTCGACATCAACCTCTATGGCACCCTGAATCTGCTGGAGACCCTGCAGGCTGCGGAGTTCAAAGGGCGGATGCTCTTCGTCGGCTCGGGCGACACCTATGGGCAAGTGGAGGAGCGAAATCTGCCGGTGCGCGAAGATCACTCCCTGCACCCCCGCAACCCCTATGCCGTGAGCAAGGTGGCCGCCGAGGCGCTGTGCTATCAGTGGAGCCAAACGGCGGGCTTCGAGATCGTCATGGTGCGGCCTTTCAACCATATTGGACCCAGCCAGAGCCCGCGCTTCGCCATTGCCGACTTTGCCCGGCAGGTGACGGAAATCCGCCTGGGCCGCCGTGCGCCGGTCCTGCAGGTCGGCGACATCGACGTCACCCGAGACTTCACCGACGTGCGCGATGTGGTGCGTGCCTATAGCCTGCTGCTGGAGCTCGGCCGGAATGGCGGGATCTATAACGTCTGCTCAGGGCGGGAATACAGTATCCGCGACCTGTTGCAGCAATTGATCACCCTCGCCGGTGTCGATGCTACGATTGAACAAGACCCGACTCGCTTGCGCCGGGCCGAACAGCGTCGTATGGTCGCCAGTTTTGAGGCGTTGCATCGGGACACCGGCTGGCAACCAGTGATATCCGTAGAAGAAAGCCTTCAGGATTTACTCAACGATTGGAAGGAACAACTACAATGACAAAACACGCCCTCATCACCGGCATCACCGGCCAAGACGGTGCCTATCTGGCTAAGCTGCTCCTGGAAAAAAACTATCAAGTTTACGGCCTCATCGCCCGCCGCGGGACAGATACCACGGGCCGTTTGCATGAACTGGGCATCGCCGGTCAGGTGCATTTGCTGGATGGCGATCTGATTGATCCGTCTTCCATGATCCGCGCCCTGGAAAAGTCGAAAGCCGAAGAAGTGTATAATCTGGGTGCTCAGAGCTTTGTGGCCACCTCCTGGGATCAGCCCATCCTCACGGCGGAAGTGACAGGAGTCTCCGTGGTGAAGATGCTCGAAGCCCTCCGCATCGTCAATCCCAAGGCCCGCTTCTATCAGGCATCCACCAGTGAAATGTTCGGCCAGATTCAGGAGCCGCTCCAGTCGGAACGCACGCCCTTTCATCCCCGCAGCCCCTATGGCGTCGCTAAGCTCTATGGCCACTGGATTACCATCAACTATCGCGAGAGCTTTGGCATGCACGCTTCCAGCGGCATCCTCTTCAATCACGAGTCCCCCCTGCGCGGCACCGAGTTCGTGACGCGCAAAATCACCGTGGCCCTGGCGCGTATTCGCCATGGCCTGCAGGACGTACTGGAACTCGGCAATCTCGACAGCAAGCGCGACTGGGGTTTTGCCGGAGACTATGTGCGCGCCATGTGGGCGATGCTGCAACAGGAGCAGCCAGATGATTATGTGATCGCCACTGGTGAGACTTGGACGGTACGGCAGTTTGTCGAAAAAGCGGCTGTGCATGCCGGGTTTGATATGGAGTGGCGGGGTGAAGCCGAGCAAACACAAGGCGTCGATCGGAAAAGCGGAAAGACCATCGTCCGCGTCAATCCCGCTTATTACCGACCCGCCGAGGTGGATGTGCTAATTGGCGATCCCGCCAAAGCGAATCAGAAACTCGGCTGGAAACGCGAGGTCAGTTTCGATG
>DAIAVG010000327.1 GCA_027445725.1 Acidithiobacillus sp. | reverse complement strand
CTGTGGCTAATCTACTGAGTTCGCGTGAAGGTTGTCATTACGCCATTAAAGTCTACATTTTCTTGCGTCCCGCGGTGACAGTCAATATCCAAGAGGCCTCGAGCGAAGAATCTTTAAATTGCGAGCAGGTGATAGCCACAGATTCCGTATGCCCGCAATTTGCAGATAGCGCCCGCTTGTTATCATCGGACCGAAAGGCAGAATAGCCGACTTGTTTTACGCACGTGGCTGTACGAAATAAATTACGTTGGCACCTATACCCTTGAGCCCAAACGGGTTAACTGGCGGGGGATCGAAGTATACCATTTGAATAGCTCAACCCAACGTCCGCTTCCAGTCTTGACCAGCCATCAGACGGCGCTGTTTTCCTTTGTTTCTGTATGGAAACACTTCCTCGCTACTGCAGATCCTCGAAGAGCTTCCTCCCCTCCGCATCCATGAGACAGGGGGCATCTTGCACTGTTGCGATGATGACGCGCTCCACCGTCTCCTGCAAGCAATCGTGCTGTTCCAGAGCGTCGTCGTCCAGCCCCATCTGCTCACAAACCGCCCGGGCCTGCATCATGCCCTCGCCGAACCGCGCGGCCAAGTCCTCTGCGTAGCGTGGTTGTGCCGCCGCGCCCTCTTTGCCCACATCCTGGAACTCCTGGGCGGTGTCATCCCGTAGGGGCTTCAGCAGCGGCTGGAGATGGTTCTGATGGATCGCCTTGACCGTGACCGGCGGCACATACAGCCCCTGAATCCAAACCGCACGCTGGGTTTCCCCGCGGCTGGTCGGCACGGTATTCACGAGTAAGCCCTGTCCCCGATGCTGCACCTTGAGGTCCAGGGGATCGAGCCAGGAATCCTTCTGCAGCTGCAGGCGGGTGTCCGCGGCTGGAATACTCGCGGATGCCTGATTATAGGAGGCCGGCACCGCCCGCCAGGCCTCGCCGGTGAGCTTGCGCGCGAGCTCCATGGTCTCGATGTCTTCCACCCCCAGGAAGATCTTTGACCTGGTGGCCGATCCGGCGATGGCGTCGGCCACGGTCTTGTTCTTGTTGAGCAGATGCTGATGGGACTGAGCCAGGATGAAGAGCGCGAATCCCAGGCTGCGGGCTTCCTGATAGATGACGTCCTCGCCGTCCACCACATAGGCGGGTTTCTCGTCCTGCAAGATGAAATACGGATGATCCGCTTTGGTGATCAGAGGCTCGGCCAACTCCCCCACGCGCCGCTCGGTCTGACTGCCCGCCACTCGGGCCATGACGCCCTTGATGTTGGCCGTGAATATCCGCCCCAGGGCAGCGGCTCCTTCCGCCGATTTGCCGAGTGCGGGCAGAATCACCACCACGAAACGCCGGTTGACCACGGCATCATACCAGTCGATCTCGGGATAGGGGGTGTTGGTGATGTATCCGTAACTGTCGGCCAGCAGGCCCAGGGCGTTGGTGAGCTGCATGGTCACATAGGCGTGCTGCTCGCCACGGCTCAGGTTCGGGGCTTGTTCCGCCTGGGGATCGCGGGCATCCGCCGATGGCGGCGGTTTGTCCGGATCCCAGCCGCCAGGCAGTACGCGCAGGTAGGCCACGACGCCATCCAGCAGACGGAAGGGAATCGTTTTATCCAGGGCCAGACTCTGCAGGGCCTCCAGTTCGAGATGCCAGCGCACTACCGCCGGCGATAGCGCCTCGATACCCTGATCCCGTCGCCAGACCAGGGGCGGCAATATGGCGCGGATGTAACTCTCCGCCCGTCCCACCCAGAAGGGATCCGTCACCGAACCCTTGTCCAGGAGCTGCATCAGGAGCTCGGACAGCGAGGACGAATCCCAGAGGGCCAGCGGATTGTCGGTATTGGACAGGCGCCGTTCGGGAATGGCGCCGTAGATGTCCCGCCCACCAGTGACGTAGGAGAGCAGAAAAACGTCGTCCTCTCGCCCGAAACGGCGCAGGATGCCGTAGATCTGTTCCCAGGTGGCAACCTCGCCCTTGCCGTCGCCGGTGGCGGCTCCCGTGCCCAGCATGCAGGCGTTGAATATCGCCGCCATCAGGGCTTCGGTCTTGCCTCCGCCGACCGCACCCAGGATGTAGAGGTCCGCACGCAGGTCCA
>DAIAVG010000326.1 GCA_027445725.1 Acidithiobacillus sp. | reverse complement strand
AAGGCCCACCATGCCTGCCAGGTAGAAATTAGCATAAGCAATAAACTCCATAGGAATATGAATCTTTAGCCAGAAGCTTTGCAATGCAGGAATAATTGGTTGGATTTGGTTCTGATGGTAGGCAAAACCCACCCAAACTAAAAAAACGTCCGCCACCAATATCATTGGCATTGCAAAGGCCCCAAGTCCCCGTGTTCGACCCAAAGACTCATAATAGAGATAAAACAACGTAGTTGTTGCACAGAACAACACCATCACATCATACATATTAGTTACTGGAATATGGCCCCATGATGGATGACCGATATAAGTTTGTTGCCAGCGAATTGCAAGTCCAGCATATCCGAGCACTACCGCCACCCAAGCAAATCGATGCGCCCAATCACCACTGATTTCGTTGCCAGTGAATAAATACCAATAATAACCGGCGGCGCTCAACATTATTGCAGCGCTCATCCAATAAACCATGGCACTGCTTTGAAGGAGAAAATATAGTGCAGCACTATCAGACGCAGTGTATCCAAACTGATAAAGAGCGACACCAACAGCCGCGATACCAATCACCACATAGAACATCGTTCTGAAACTAGACCAACGCAGGCCAACCAACATTAAGCTTACATACCATAGACCCAACGTGATAAACTGCCACATCCAGAATTCCGCACGAAAGATGTGCCATACAAAAAAAGCACCCAGCGTTAAAAACCCAGCCCACACCCTAGAACCAGCACTGGATGCTTTTATTGGCGACAGGTAATGTGAAATGCGAGCCATCTCTACAGTTTCAGAGGACATAGTATCTCCTTATAACACGCCCAGGTAGGGAAGCATCGAAAACTGCCATCGGATATTTGGCATTCCGTTTATGAAAAAGTTCAGCAATCCTGTGATGGCAGCACTGTGTAAATGGCTACCGGCCTGGGCATGGACTAGGCGCGCTATATCTTGCTGTTGGTGGGGAATACCCCAGGGCCATGTCAACCTTATAACCTGATGATGCAGTGGTACAAAGGCCTTTTCCGGACTTCTCAGGATAAATGCGGTAACTTTTGCCGCATGGAAGCCCCCACACTCTCTCCAGACCAGCAAGCCAGCCTGCACCGTGTTCAGGTGCGTCCCATCCTACCCACGGAGTGGGAACGCTGGAATATGCTGATGCAAACGCATCACTACCGGGGCTTTCGTACCTTGGCGGGCCGTGACATGCGCTACGTGGCCACGCTGGATGGTCGCTGGGTGGCTTTGCTGCGCTGGCAAGCGGCTGCTTTTCAATGCAGGCGCGGGTCTGGCTGGCCCAGCCGCAGTCCTAACCCGAATGGACCCATGTGGGTGCGCTGGATGCGGCGATCGATGCCTGGCTACCGGGTACGGTGGGCTTTGAAGCCGTGGCCGTCGCTGGCAAAAGTCCCCAAAGGCGCCGTGCGCGCAGAGGGGGCTCAGGTGCATCTGCTCAGCGCGTTCCTGCATGGACAGGGAGTCACCATCGCGGGCAAGGTCGTCACTGCCGATGCCCTGCATACCCAGCGGGAGACCGCCCCCTTCCTCGTCGAAGACAAAAAAGCCGAGTATCTCTTCACCGCCGTTCATGATCCGTACGTCCGGTGGTGTGGGCGGGAGGGGCCGTGAGGCTTCTTCCTATCCCGATTAGGCCCCTTAAAGCGCAGGTTGACGAGACGTACGTTAACACGTACCATTAAGATTTCCCCATTCGGAGAACGAAGATGTCCACCCTCACTGCAAGCGAAGCACGCGCCAACCTATATCGGCTCATTGACCAAGCCGCTGAGTCACATCAGCCCATTTATATCGCCGGAAAGCGGACAAGTGCGGTCCTTCTCTCCACGGAAGATTGGGAAGCAATCCAAGAAACATTATACCTCCTTTCCGTTCCGGGCATGCGCGAATCTATCAAGGAGGGTATGGCTGAGCCCCTTGGCAAGAGCAACAAGGACCTCAAGTGGTGAGTTGGCAGGTGGTCTACTCGAAACACGCGCAGCAGGATGCGAAGAAGTTGGCGACTGCAGGCTTAAAAAACAAGGCAATAGAACTCCTGGCCGTTCTTGCCGCCGATCCATTTCAGAACCCGCCACCCTACGAGA
>DAIAVG010000325.1 GCA_027445725.1 Acidithiobacillus sp. | reverse complement strand
GCACAGATCCTCTCGGAGATAGAAACCCTTTCCAACCCGCAGGCCAAAGGGGAAGGCAAGAAAAGGGCGCTTACCCCGGAGCAGCAGACGACAAAAAACGCCATGCTGTCCCAGATGGATACCGTGCGCGACGAGTCGGGCAAGGCCCATGCCGTGCGGATCGTCATCGAGCCGCGCTCGCGCAACCAGGACCCGCAGAGTCTGATGACCTACCTGTTGGCCCGTACCTCGCTGGAGTCCAACCAGTCGGTGAATCTCACGGTGCTGGATCTGGATGGCAAAGCACCGTGTATGCCGCTCACCCGGATATTACGGCAGTGGGTGCGCTATCGGGTGACGACCGTACGGCGGCGTAGCCAGTTCCGCCTCGACAAGGCCCTGGCGCGCATCCATATTCTCGAAGGCCGTTTACGGGTGCTGCTGGATATTGACGCGGTGATCCGTGTAATCCGCGAGTCCGACGACCCCAGGGCCGACCTCATGGCCCATTTCGATCTCAGCGAGATTCAGGCAGAAGACATCCTGGAGATTCGCCTGCGGCAACTGGCGCGACTGGCCGGCATTGAGCTGGAAAAGGAACTGGCTGACAAACGGGAAACGGCCGCGTACCTGAGCGCGCTCCTGCAGGACGAATCCCGACTGCGGGCACTGATTGCTGAAGAAATCACCGCCGACGCGAAAAAATTCGGGGATGATCGTCGCACCCTTCTGGAAGCCGATACGGCGATCACCAACAAATCCATCCAGACCATTGCCGCTGCCGTCACCGACGAACCCGTTACGGTGATCGTCTCGCAAAAGGGCTGGCTGCGTACCCGCTCCGGTCACGGACTGGATACGACGGCGCTGGGGTTCAAGGAAGGCGATGCCTTGTTGCAAGCCTTCGAGGTGCGATCTGTAGATACGCTGGCCTTGTTGGATAATTTTGGGCGTGCCTATTCTATCGCCGTGGCGCAAATACCCGGCGGTCGCGGCGACGGCATTCCCGTGTCGAGTCAGGTGGATTTTCAGCCGGGCGGCGCGCTGGCGTCCGTAGCCTGCGGCGCCAGCGACAGCCTGTGGCTGGTGGCCGGAACCGGTGGTTATGGATTCCTGACTGCCCTGGAAAACATGACTGGACGCAATCGGGCGGGCAAGGCCTTTTTGACCTTGAGCGCGGATGAGCGGCCGTTGCCGCTGGTGCCGGTCACCGACCTTCAGGCAGAAACGCTCTGTCTGACTTCAGACGGGCATGGCCTGCTGTTTCCTCTTGCCGAGATCAAAAATCTGCCCAAGGGCAAGGGAGTCAAACTGATCGCCCTGAGTGCGTCTGCCACCCTGCAATCCCTGTCGGTTTATCTGGAGGAGCAGCCCTTGCCGCGCGGATTGCGGAAAAATCGCGTGGACGTCTGCCGGGGTCGGCGGGGAGGGCGGGGCAGGGCGGCGCGTTGAGCCTTTTATTTGCACACTAGGCGAATTGCGTCACGGTCGGCGGCACCTTAATTTACCCCTGCTGGCAGCATTACCTCATAGCAACCGCATTTCATACACACCGAAGATTGTCGACTCGATGGCATACAGCAGGTTGATTTGCCAAAGCTCATGCGCGATCAGAATGGTAGCCACGACAGCCTGAGACAGGAGCACCAGGGCGTTTCTATTTATTCTTTTTCTTAAAGTCGCGGGGATGGCCGAATAGGCTATCCCCTTGGCGTCCATGGTGAAGCCGAACAAAGCGTTGCATGGGATCATGGCGCCGACGAAGTAATACAGAAAGATATCGAGACATGGCGGCATCAGATCATCCTTCACGGCTGGGACAGACTCGGCGTAATGGAGAAGTTCATCACCCTGAAACCAATGGGATTTGCGTAGGCCTGTTCCACGGTGGTAGACGGGGTGAGTGTATAGGAGATGGTGATATCGAACTGTTGCGGCGTGGTTTTACCGTGTATTTCTTTCGTCCGCGTGGCACGAATAAAAGCATGGCCAGGGCTCATGAAGCTCGTGCTGTCGATGGTGACGGATCCAATCAGGCCCGGTTTGGTCTCGAGAACGTAGATTGGCTTGTGAATGCCGACCCAGTTTTTGAATAGATGGCATGGATGCCTCCCCCTACACAGGACCGGCA
>DAIAVG010000324.1 GCA_027445725.1 Acidithiobacillus sp. | reverse complement strand
TGGGCTAGCTGCGCCCAGTCTTGCAAGCGCGGGCCGAAGCGGTAATGGCCGCCAGCGTCGCGGGCGATCAGTTGGTTATCCTGCGCGGACGCCAGAATGCGGAAGGCGGTGGAGGGTGCGAGCCCGGTGATGGCGGCGAGTATTTTAAGTGGTGCGCTGCCCCCCTCCGCCGCGAGGGCGTCCAGCAGAGCACGCAGGCGGGCGATGACCTGGATGGAGGAGTTCCTGTCGGTGGTAGATGTTGACATAAAATATTCCGTATTGTGGAAACGATTGCCCATTGCGGAATCATACGGTCTTGCTTAGAGTGTATGCAATTTCTTTTTGTCACAGGATGATCGCACATGACCGCCCATACCGCTTTGCCCGCCAGCGCCCCCGCCTTTTGCGCCGGCATGTTCCATTTTGGTGAATCCTGGCCGAATTTCGCGGAGTATGGTCGTAGTGCCGCCATTGCCGCCGGACACAAGGCCATTCCCAATCCTGCGGCCATGGAAGCCGTCTACCAGACCCTGCTCATGGCCGACGCCCTGCGTTACTGCACTTTGCAGATCTGCGCCGCCAAGTCCTCCGGACATCCTGGCGGCTTCGCCTCCAGTGCGGAGGTCTATGCCGCGCTGGTGATGCTCGGTCACACCAACATCGTCACCGAAGTGGGTCACCACGCCCCCGGTTTCTACAGCGCCATGTTCCTCGACAGCTCGCTGGAGGACATGGGTATTCACGACATGAATGACATGATGGCGCGTTTCCGCGAACAGCATGGCCTGCTCGGCCATCTCTCCGGGGCGATCCCTGGCCTTTTGGCTCCCGCTGGCCCGTTGGGGCAGGGACAGCACTTTGCCATGGCGGGGGCGTTGCTGCACCCCGGCACCCTCTTCCCGGTGACCATCGGTGACGGCGGTTTTGGGGAGCCTTATGTATTGAGCGCCATGAAGCACTTTCACTTCGCTTATCCGAGGGTTACCAATTATCTGCCGGTGCTGGTCTGGAATGGCTTTAGTCAGGAACATCACTCCATGGTTTCCCTGATGACGAATGACGAGATGATCGCCTACTGGCGCGCCCATGACTTCGACGAAGTCATCCTGGTGGATGCCAAGAACTTCGACGATGCCGGTCAGGAAGGTGCCTATGTCGACTCCACGCGCTTTTCCTTTGACCAGCGGTTGGCCTTCATGGAAGCGGTGCTGACCGGCATGGCCAAGGCGGCGGACGGCGCCCTGGGGGGCCGCCACACAGCCTTCATCCTCAAGCAGATGAAAGGTGCGGGCGTGCATGTGCTGGGGGCAAAATCCCATAACCTGTATCCCAAAGACACTCCGGATTCCCCGGAAATCAAGGCTGCCCTGGAGTGCCGCGCCCTCAGTCCTGAATCCTGGGCGCTGGTGCGCGAAAACTTCTCGCGTGCCGGGGGCGGCCCCGCCGCCAAGACGGCGGTAACCGAGCAAGTGCTGGAAATCGCCAAGCTGGGCGAGTTCCCCCTGGAGAATTTTGCCTTAGGCGAACCAGTCGTACCCGCCACAGCCATGGGCGCATTGGTGGCCTGGGTGGGACGGCAGGATCCGCGCTTTGTGGTGACCAATGCCGACGGCAACGAAGCCTCGGCCATGAAGAACATCAATGACGCCCTGAAAATCCGCCATCCCACAGAGGACCCGCTTTACAACCAGCAGCCTGGCGGACAGGTCTATGAACCCCTGAACGAGGATGCCTGCGCGGGTTTGGCGGCGGGGTTGGCCCTTTTCGGCAGCCGTTCCTTGTGGCTGTCTTATGAATCCTTTGCCATCAATGGCTGGCCCATCATGCAGACGGTCGCGCAGGCGATGGCGGAATTGCGGCGCAAGACCCCGTCCACCGTCTGTATGTTCACCGCCGGAGCGCTGGAGCAGGGCCGCAACGGTTGGACCCACCAGCGCCCGGAGATCGAGAACTACTTTGCCGCTCAGATGCGCAGCGGCAATGTCTTCCTGCTTTATCCCACGGATGCCAACGCCATTCAGGCCGCCTACGAGTACGCGGTGAACAGCGTCAACAAGTCGATGGTCATTATCGCTTCCAAGAGTCCACTGCCGGTGCGGCTGACCATGACACAGGCGCGGGAGGCGGTGCG
>DAIAVG010000323.1 GCA_027445725.1 Acidithiobacillus sp. | reverse complement strand
CCGACTATCTGCGCCTGGCGATTCATGGCGGAATGCCGATTGCCACTCAGGATAACAAACTTGTCAAAGCGGCGTCAGAATGCGGTGTAGAACTTTGGCTGGCATGACACGCTTGCCTATGAACTACTCCCGCCAAGCCTAGATGGCTATGGCGGAAGTTTCGTGCTTCATCACGGCGAAACATCCACCGCTCCACACCTCGGACAGTTCCTGCCCGGGGCCGGACATGCAGGCCATGCGGCCTGCAATGCCGGCGAGCCTTTCTTCCAGCCACCGCAACAACACCAGAGCCGCATTATCATCCCGGCCACAGGTGGCGCCACAGTGCGGACACTGATGCTGCCGATCGGAGAGGGTCTTTTTCTCGATCGGCAATTGCCAGCACACATGACAGCGTTGCGTGGGTTTGATCGTCCGCGTCGGCAGCTCCTCGTACCAGGATCCAGCCTCTTCCGCTTTGGTCCTGATCATTTGGAGGAATGCCGCCGGAGCGGCCGCATGGATCTCGCGGTTCAAGCCCTTTTTATGAGCACCGCCGCGCTTGACCATATTCTTGACCGCCAACATCTCGGTGCCGATGGCCCCAAAGCGCTTGACCAACCCAGCGCTCGTCTGGTGCAGAAAGTCCTGGCGCTGCCGGCCACTTTGGCGTGCAGACGGGCTAAGTGCCCCATGGCTCGGCGCAGATTGGCCGATACCGCAAATCCTTTCTGCTTTCCGCTCGCCTTCTGGGCCATGCGGATCTTCCGAGAGACCTCTTGCCCGAGCCGCTTCAATTCGGCGAGCTGGTTTTTGAGGTGCCGAGGGTTGGCTACGGTCTCGATGCCTTGGGGCGTAGCTATGGTCAAAAATTCCGTCAGGCCCCAGTCAAAGGCGCCTATCTCAGACCCGTGCTCGCGCCGTATGACATCGATTGCCAGGGTCACGGAGACATGCCACAGGCCAGCTTTGCGCAGGATCTCGCAGGTCACGGGGGTGCCGGCCGTTCGGGCTTTACCGCGGATCGGCACGAGGCCTATGCCCTGAAGATACAACTTCCCGTGCCGGCCTTGTGTTCCTGGGTGCAGTTTCCAGCCATCGCCGTGGGTCTTGTACCCAAAGCCCGGGTAACGATGGATGTTTTTGAATCGCGGGAAACCCGGCTTTTCTCCAGACTTTACTCGCCGGAAGAAGGCTTGAAAGGCCAGATGCAGGCGTTTCAATGTCACCTGCTCGGACTGGGCGTTCAAAGAGGCGAGGCCTGGGCTGATGTGGCGCCATTGAGTCAGGACCCGGCATTGGTCCGCGAACGACAGGCCATGTCCGGTTTCCTTGTACGCGCGAATACGTTCCTCGAGCGCCGTGTTATACAGCCGCTGATGCAGGCCCAGCATCTCGTCCAGCCGCTCCACTTGAGTGGCATTGGGATAGAGGCGATAGGTCACTTTGCGGTGTGGCATATCCCCATTATACTCGGCTACCACGACTGCCCGAAAACCCGCCGCTTTACCACCCCCTGAACCGCTACGCGGTTACAGGGGGAGCGCTGCGGCGCTTTCTTGGTAGGTCGCGTGGCCCATGACCACTAATAAGTTGAGAGTTCCCCCGGCTCTGCCGGGGTGGCAGTAGAAGTTCGACATTTGCGGGAGTTGTTTCGATCATCTGCGCCGTCACCTATCAAGCGATCTGAAGTGGATTGTTGCGGCAAGTGGTGTCACATAATTGGTCGAGAGGTCGGATGGTTTTGCTTTTCATCGATTGCGGTCAGCCCCCTTTGAGGGGGCAGCAATCGGAATACCACCGGCTCTGCCGGTGGCTTGTTATTGGCTGAGTCCGCATTCTCCCTGCGTGATCCACTATATCCTGGTATATCGCTACGCTCGCATCGGTGCAGGCGTTGGCCGCGGGATTTTCCAGTACAGCTGTTGCGTCTGTTTGTGCGCCTCGTCCTGCTCGTGCTGAAGGGTGGCGATCCCTTTCCGTCGGACCTCCATCCGGATCGGGGCCGGATGGAGACGCGAATCGGCGGCGCCCCCCGTCTGCTAGCGAATCGTCATGCCCGGTCGCGCGCCTTCCCCAGGCTCTAGGACTACGAGGCCGTCGCTGTCGGATGCCGCAAGCACCATGCCTTCAGACACA
>DAIAVG010000322.1 GCA_027445725.1 Acidithiobacillus sp. | reverse complement strand
CCACTCCTGGCACCGTCACAACGGTTCCACCATTCTGAATTTTGGGGCTGTCCGCCCCATGGGCGACAGCCCCGGCTCCGATCAAACTGGATACGATCAACGCCGCCTTCAACCTCGTCCAGTTCACGCCGACTTCTCCAGCACCAATGCCTGGTGATCACTCTCCAGAGCCAGAGCAGTGATTTTGCGCAACGCAGGAAAAGCCTCAGGCGAAACCATGAAATGCTTCAACACCAAAGACGTGTTCTCCGTAAAAACACCGTTTTTGAACGCAAAGGAAACCTTATAGTCACCGACAGAGGTCTTCAGTCTCTCATTATCGGGCAGGTACAAGGGGATCGGCTGCAACAACAACTGGCGACTACCCATGCTCCGGGAGACGCCTGCGAACGGGCAAAGGTCGCGCTTGATCCCAACACGTTGACCATGGGTTTTGCACGTCGTTTCACAGCCTACAAACGCCCCAATCTGCTGTTGAGCGATCCGGACCGGCTCTACCGACTCCTGAGCCACCCGCACTACCCCGTGCAACTCATTATTGCGGGCAAGGCCCATCCCCAGGATGGCGCCGGCAAGGCCATGATTCAGCAGTGGACGCAATTTCTCCATCAGCACCCGGATCTGGCGAGTCGACTGGTCTTCATCTCGGACTACGACATGCTGGTCGCCGAGCAGCTTGTCCAGGGGATAGATCTGTGGATCAACACCCCGCGCCGACCCTGGGAAGCCTGCGGGACCAGCGGCATGAAAGTACTGGTCAACGGTGGTCTGAATCTCTCCGAACTGGACGGCTGGTGGGCCGAGGCCTATGCGCCGGAACTGGGATGGGCGTTGGGCGATCGCAACGAACATGACGCAGACTCCGACTGGGATCGGCAGGAGGCGGAGGCCCTATACCGTCTTTTAGAAGAGGAAGTGATCCCGCTATTTTATCATCAACGCGACGCCGACGGTTGCCCTTGTGGCTGGGTCGCCAAAGTGCGCGAAAGCATGAGTCGGCTCACTCCGCAGTTCAGCAGCAATCGCATGCTGCAGGACTACATAAGCACGCTTTACGTGCCCGCCAGCCACCTGCTCGCTGCCCGCCAGGACCGCTCTGTCGCCGAAGCCATTTGTCGATGGCAGAAAGATATTGCCGGTCATTGGAACGGTCTCCATTTTGGCGAACTGACAGTACGCTCAGAAGGGGAAGTGCATCATTTCGGAATCCCCGTATATCTGGATGACCTGGATGCAAATGCCATCGCGGTACAACTCTACGCGAATGGCAATACCGATCGGGAAGCGGTGATGTATCCCATGATTCGGGGCGATGCCCTGAGCGGAGGGATCAACAGCTACCATTACGCGTGCGACGTTCCCGCCGGGCGCCCTGCAGAAGACTTCACGCCGCGCATCGTGCCGCAACACGAAGCTTGCCTGGTCCCTTTAGAAAGTCAGAAGATACTTTGGTATCGGTGATGGGTGCATGTTTGTGTGGCCTGGAATGTGGCGGTCCGTTCACGGACAGTGCTTGCCTGACAGGGTTTGGGAGACTAAGGTTTATAACAAAATTCTATAGACAATAATAAGGAAACGCCGTGGAACCCAAGACCATCCCATCGCATCAACTCCATCACGTACTTCCCGATCTGACCCGGGGAACACCTTCCGCCGCTGTCACGCCCCCAGATGATGTCACTCTGGATTTCACCACCCATGCCGGAAATCATCTGATGCTCCACATACCCCGGTCCCTTTTCGATGCGCTCTGTATACGATTGGGCAATGCCTACAAGGCGGGATGCTGGGTTGCCGCGCGCTGCAGGGAAGTGGATGGCCTTTCGCAGCAAAGCATCGAACGCTATGTGAACATCATGACGTGTGACAAGTTCGGTCTGGAGCGCGGTTCGAGCAACAATCCGCACATCACGGTGTCTCCCTCAACGGCGGTCTGAGTCCAGCGCAAAGGACTGACCATGTTGACAGAGGATACCGACGGGGACGTTCCAGACGCCCTTGAAGAAATAGCCGAGGTTGGACAGGACGAAGCCTGCCTCTGGCCCGAAACGCCGGAATTCGACGCCATAGCCGACCCTGCCTGGGAAGCCGGGGCGTCCGATCATTTTGACGCCATAAAGCT
>DAIAVG010000321.1 GCA_027445725.1 Acidithiobacillus sp. | reverse complement strand
CATCCAGTGCACCCGCTGCGTGCGCTTCGGCCAGGAGATCGGCGGGATTATGGAGCTCGGAGCGACGGGGCGTGGCGAGCATATGGCCATTGGTACCTATGTCGCCAAGGCGGTGCAGTCAGAATTATCCGGCAACATGGTTGACCTCTGCCCGGTGGGCGCGCTGACCAGCAAGCCCTTCCGCTATAAGGCGCGTTCCTGGGAGTTGAAGCATACACCGGGACTCTGCCCGCATTGTTCGACGGGCTGTAATACTGACGTGCAGAGTCTGGGCCGTGAGGTGTTGCGGGCGCTGCCGCGAGCGAATGAGGCGGTCAACGAAGAATGGATTTGTGACAAAGGGCGTTACGCCTACACGGGTTTGCAGGCCGAAGATCGGGTGACTCGGCCCTTGTTGCGGGTGGATGGCGAATGGCGCGAGGTTTCTTGGGCGGACGCGCTGGATGCGACCTTGTCTGGTCTGGAGCAGGTGATCGCCCGGCACGGCCCGGAGCGGCTGGCGGGACTTATTTCGGCGCAATCTAGCAATGAAGAGTTATTCCTTTTCCAGACACTGTTGCGTGGTCTGGGTAGTCCGCATGTGGACCACCGTTTGCGTCAGCAGGATTTTCGTGCGGATGCCGCGATGCCGGTCTACCCGGCCTTGAATATGGCGCTGGAAGATCTGGAGCATGAGCCCGTCGTGCTGCTTTGCCATGCCTTCCCCCGGCAACAACAGCCGCTGACTAACCATCGGTTGCGCAAATCCGTATTGCAGGGGGGCAAAGTCATTGCCATGGATAGCCTGCGTCAGGATTTTAACTACCCCGTGACGCAGTTGATAGCTGATGCAGGTACGGATCTTGCCCTTTATGACGCCCTATGCAACCGCCTGTCAGACCTTTCCGGAACCGCGAGTGACGATCTGCTCGCTCATGTGGCAAGAGAATTGCTTGCTGCAGATAACCCGCTCATTCTCATTGGCAGCGCCTTGCTGCATCACCCACAGGCGGCAGAGATGATTGCCCGGATTGAGACGCTCGCTGAACGGGCGGGCGGGCGGGTCGGCTGGCTGGCGGAAGAGGCTAATAGTGCAGGGGCCTGGCTGAGTGGTTGTGTACCTCATCGTTTGCCCGGTGGTCATACCGCACATGAGTCGGGGTTGCCTGCAGATGCCCTTTGGGACTCGGATATACGCGGCTTTGTGCTCCTCGCGACAGAGCCTGGTATGGACGCGATGCGCGGTGTTGCGGCGCTGGCCGCCCTGCAAAAAGCGGAGTTCGTGCTGAGCATCGCGCAGTTTGCCAGCGAAGCGAAGCAGTATGCTGACGTGATTTTGCCCATGGCGGCTTTTGCCGAGGGTTCTGGATCGTTCATTAATAATGAAGGGCGCCTGCAATCCTTTCGGGCAGCGGTAAAAACACCGGACGAGGCGCGTCCGGCCTGGAAGATACTGCGCGTACTCGGTGATGGCCTTAAGCTGTCTGGATTCCAGTTTAATGAACTGAGTGAAGTGACTGCCGCTTGGCGGCACGCAATCGGCGAGTATGCGCTGGATGTGCCGCCTTTCCATGCCTTCCCCACTTTGGGGTCAACCCCTGAGCCCATGTATGCCGATGGGTTATGCCGTCTGGGCGACTGGTCCATCTATCAGGGCGATCCACTGGTGCGGCGTGCCGCGCCTCTCACCCAGCCCGCCGTGGCGAAAATGCATCCGGATCAGGCTACGGTGCTGGCTCTAAGCGGGGACTTCGTCGAAATCAGTAGTCCCAGCGGCAGAATCTCCCTGCCTCTGGTGCTGGACGTGCGGATTCCGATGGGTACCGTCTGGGTGCCTATGGGGTATAACGAAACCGCAGCATTAGGTGCCACTTACGCGACCTGCTCGGTAACCATGGCGACGCTGCCTGCCGCCGTGCCCAGTGCTTAGGAGGCAGAGCCATGCATGATGATTTTCAGAATACGGCGTGGTGGGCGATCCTTTGGTCGTTGATAAAGATCATCATCGTGGTGGTGCCGCTACTATTGGGCGTGGCCTATCTGACCCTGGCGGAGCGTAAGGTGATCGGTTATATACAGGTACGTCTGGGCCCCAATCGGGTGGGTTTCAAAGGTTCGCTGCAGCCGATTGCGGATGCGATGAAA
>DAIAVG010000320.1 GCA_027445725.1 Acidithiobacillus sp. | reverse complement strand
CTGGAAGAGGCCGATCTGCTGGTGTATCGCGATGCCCTGACCTCTGTGCTGGAGACCTTATGAGCGATTCCATTTTCGATCACGATCACCATTTTCCGGCGGTGGAGTTGCCGTCCGATATCCCGGCGGAGCTACTGCGGAAGGCACCCCTGAATCTGCCCAACCCGGCGGAACTGGAGGTGCTGCGCCACTATACCCGCCTGTCGCAGAAAAATTTTTCCATCGACACCCAGTTTTATCCGCTGGGCTCCTGCACCATGAAATATAATCCACGGATTGCCCATACCATGGCTTCGCTGCCGGGCTTCGCGCGCCTGCATCCGGATACGCCTGCACCGGCTATGCAGGGACTTCTGCAGGTGCTCTGGGAGTTGCAGGAATGGCTGGCGGCGGCAACGGGCATGGCCGCAGTGAGCCTGACCCCGGCGGCGGGCGCGCAGGGCGAGTTGGCCGGTGTCGCCATGATCCGCGCCTATCATGCGGCGCGCGGAGACCATGGACGGCGGAAGATGCTGATTCCCACGGCGGCGCACGGCACCAATCCGGCCAGTGCCCAGATGGCGGGGTTTGAGGTGGTGGAAATTCCCAATCTGGCCGACGGCGATCTGGATATGGCCTTTTTAGATCAGTATCTGGGGCCGGATGTGGCGGGGATTATGTTGACCAATCCTTCCACCCTGGGCGTCTTTGAACGGCGGATAGCGGATATTGCCGCACGCGTTCATGGGGCGGGGGGGCTGCTCTATTATGACGGCGCCAACCTGAATGCCATTCTCGGACGGGTGCAGCCGGGCCAGATGGGCTTTGATGTGATGCACCTGAATCTGCACAAGACTTTTGCGACACCCCATGGCGGCGGTGGGCCAGGTGCGGGTGCGGTGGCGGTGCAGGAACGCCTGCGACCCTTTCTGCCCCTGCCGATGGTGACCCGCGCCGAAGAGGGTGCTCTGCGCTGGTTGGACGAGGGTGATTTACCCCAGAGCATCGGTCGGCTCAGTGCCCATGGCGGTAATGTCGGTGTGCTGCTGCGCGCCCATGCCTATATACGCCGTCTGGGTCGGGCGGGGGTGGGCCGGGTATCGGCTTATGCTGCGCTCAATGCCAATTATCTGCTCAGGGAATTGCAGCGGGTGGGCTATCAGGCGGCTTTCCCGGAGCGGCGTGCCAGTCACGAGTTCATCCTGAGCGTCAGCGATTTGCAGAAGGCGACGGGCATACGGGCGCTGGATGTGGCCAAGCGCCTGCTGGATTTCGGGATCCACGCGCCGACCGTTTACTTTCCCCAACTGGTGCCGGAGTGCCTGCTGATCGAACCTACGGAGACCGAAAGCAAGGCGACCCTGGATCGTTTCGTGACGGTGATGGCGCAGATTCGCCGAGAGGCCTTGGAGCAGCCGGAGCTCTTGCGGGAAGCACCTCACCATCTCCCGGTGGGGCGTCTGGATGAAGCCTTGGCGGCGCGGCGTCTGGATGTCGCGGCCGCGCAGTGACGGTGTCGCCGGCGGGTCTGCTCGATGCACTCGGTGAGGTATTGCTGGATAAAGAACGGGCGCTACGCCTGATTCTGTCCGGCTTTCTGGCGGGTGGACATGTGCTGGTGGAGGACGTGCCGGGGGTGGGGAAGACGACCCTATCGCTGGGATTGGCGCGCCTGCTGGGTCTCGATTTCGCACGCGTGCAGATGACGGCCGATCTGTTGCCGGGAGACATTCTCGGGAGCAGCCTCTTCGATCCGCGCGAGCAACGCTTTGTCTTTCATCGGGGTCCGATTTTTCATGCCGTAGTACTGATGGATGAAATCAACCGCGCTTCGCCACGCAGTCAGTCCGCCCTGCTGGAAGCCATGGCAGAAGGACAGGTCTCGGCAGACGGGCAGAGCTTTCCGCTCCCTAAGCCCTTTTTTGTGATCGCCACCCAGAATCCGCAGGAGCACGCTGGGGTCTTCCCGCTGCCGGAGAGTCAACTGGACCGCTTTACGTTGCGTTTGTCACTGGGATATCCGAGTTACGAGGCGGAGCGGCGGTTATTGGCGGGGGAAAATCGACGGCCTGCCGATCTGAAAGCACTGGCCGATGCCGCGCTGCTGCGCCAGTGGCAGGCAGAAGTTGCGGCGCTATTCCTGAGTCCGGAA
>DAIAVG010000319.1 GCA_027445725.1 Acidithiobacillus sp. | reverse complement strand
AACCATTCAGCAGAACCAGCAGGGCTGCCAGCAGCAGCCCGTCGACCTCATGCACGGGAGGCCACTCCCGCCCGCGCGTGGCGGGGATGTCGTTCAGTCATCACTGGTGATGAGTTGCTCCAACCCGGCAAAACTCTGCACCACATCATTGGTCTGAATGGGTACCCCCAGTTGTCGCGCTATCTGGCTGATGGAAAAAACACCGCGAATCTCTTCACCGCGGGGCGTTTTCTCGCGCACCAGGGCGTGCTGACGCCCCACCTTGCGCAGGGTAAGGACGACATCCCCCACGGTAGACCGCTCCACCTCAGCAAAGTCGAGCACATCGATCTGACCCAGAGGCACCATGACCTCCTGCACCGTGATGGAGTCCCGTGCGACATGGTTTTCGGCAGCCAGTTTGACGGGCTTCTCACCCATGATGTCACGGGCAGTGGCCAGACCGATCAGCGTACCGAAGTCATCCAGCACAAAAAGCATACGGACACCCACATGAATCATGCGCTGCATAGCCTGATCAATGGTGGTTTCCGACTTCGTCGTCGCAGCGGGCACCCGGCTGAGGTCGGTCATACTGTTGATCGCCATGTCGCCGGGCGTCACTGTCAACGGCATCCCATTATCAAGCACGCAGATACGTGTGTCCGGCTTGAGTCCATGACGTTGTAATGCACGGAAGCTTGTCATTTCATTATCTCCGCAGTTGAAAAAATGGCTGAAAAAACTCGCTCCTGTCCAAGCATAGCGCAAATCAGCGGCTTGCAAGAGCGGCAAAGCCGCGCTCCAGATCATCGCGAAGGTCGTCGACATGCTCCAGCCCGACACTGATCCGCAGCAAGCCATCGCCAATCCCCGCCGCTGCCCTTGCTTCAGGACCGACCCGGCTGTGGGTCGTGCTGGCAGGGTGGGTAATGGTGGTCTTGGCATCCCCGAGATTGGCGGTCAGGGAGAGCAGGCGCAGGGCATCCACAAAGGCCCAGGCCGCCGTCTGCCCACCATGCAGGTCAAAGGACAGAATAGCCCCCGGCAGGCGTTGCTGACGCGCCGCGAGGGCCTGCTGTGGATGACTCTTGAGGCCCGGATAATAAACCCGTGCCACTTCCGGCCGTGCTTCCAGCCATTCGGCAATCTGCTGGGCATTGGTGCAATGACGCTCCATGCGCAGTCCGAGAGTTTCCAAACCTTTGAGCTGCACCCAGGCGTTGAAAGGGCTGAGACTTGGACCCGCCGTGCGCACGAAATTGCGTGGCCCACTGTTGAGCAGTTCGGTACTGCCGCAAACCGCCCCACCCAGGGTTCTCCCCTGCCCGTCCAGATACTTGGTGGCGGAGTGAATGACCAAATCGGCACCAAATTTGAGGGGCTGCTGCAAGACCGGGGTACAGAAACAGTTGTCCACCACCAGCCAGGCATCATGGGCATGGGCTAGATCCGCCAAGGCCTGCATATCGCCAATCTCGGTGAGCGGATTAGACGGCGTTTCAAGGAAGAGCATCCGGGTATTGGGACGCAGTGCCGCACGCCAGGCCGCCACATCCGCCAGCGGCACAAAGCTCGTCTCCACCCCGAAGCGGCCGAGAATATTACTGAGCAGTTGCACCGTCGTACCAAAAATAGAGCGGGAGGCGACGATATGATCGCCCGCCTTGAGCATCCCCATGAAGACGGTCAGGCAGGCGGCCATGCCAGAGGCCGTGGCGACACAGGCTTCTGCACCCTCCAGCGCGGCAAGTCGCTCTTCAAAAGTACGTACGGTGGGATTGGTGAAGCGCGCATAGACATTTCCCGGCGCTCGTCCGGCAAAACGCTCCGCGGCCTCTTCTGCCGAGTCAAAAACAAAACTGGAAGTCGGGAAGATGGCCTCGCTGTGCTCCTGCTCCTGGGTGCGGTGAATACCGGCGCGGATGGCGAGGGTCTCCGGGCGGAGATGTGCCGCCCAGTCCGGATTGGAATCCTGAGAGTTCATCGCAGCTCCTTGATCAGATGCAATTGACGCGAACCATGCCCTTCCGGCGTCGGCAACGGATAGTCGTCACTAAAACAGGCGTCGCAGAAACCCTGCCCACGCCCGCCCACGGCCTCATAAAGCGCCTCCAGACTAATGTAGCCCAGGCTGTCAGCACCAATGATTTTACGCACCTCTTCAATA
>DAIAVG010000318.1 GCA_027445725.1 Acidithiobacillus sp. | reverse complement strand
GTATGCACGAAGTAACCCTCGATCAACCCGAAACGAAACAGATCGCGCGCAAACTGGTCCACATGCGCGGTATGAATCGCCTCTTTGTAGCGTTTGCACTGAATGCCGATCCAGTGATTGTCCCGGAACACCTTGCCGTCCAGTCCGCCGTCGCCGGTGTAACGATGGTTCCGCTCCACGATCCAGCCTTTGGCTTGAAAGGCGTCAAGCACCATTTCCTCGAACACCAGAGGATCGACCATGCGGAGATACGCCATGCGCCGGACAAAGGTTTCGCCTCCTGCGGGGCGCAAGCCCTCATCCGCGCCCACGATCTCGGCCAGTCGCAACCCGCGCCGCCCCGCCGCATCCTGGCGGGACCGATGGCCGCGCTTGGCCCGCGACTGAATGCGCGACACCCAGGCCCGGCCATGCGCCCAAATGCCGCTCAACATCGCCATACCAACTCACCGCGCCAACGCCCCGATCCCTGCGATTCCTGGGGAATCTCTCGCAAAGCATCCCGCAAGGCCGCCCGCAATTCCTCAATCGTGCCCGGATACAGACGTGGATCGACAAGCTCCTGCCGAATCAGGGATTGCCAATAGCGCAACCGCACCGACAGCGGCAAAGGTTCCATCACACGCTCTCCTGGGCTGCCGCCTGCATGGCTGCGCGAGGCTTGGGCCGATAGGTCGCCAAGACCTGCCGGGCATACTCTCGGTTCGCTACGGCCTGCTCCGGCACCTGCCCCTGGCAAATCTGGATCAGCGACAGCGTATCCGCCCAACTAAACCCGAAGCCGTCATTGGCTTCCATCGCCTTGAGGAAGGCTTTGCGATCTTCCGCGCCACCCAGGGTATCGCCGTGCAACAACCGCTGTTTCTTGCGTTCCAATGCCATCTCTTGATCCTCGATCTTCTTCAAGCGTTCTTCCTTGCTCAGTGCCGCCATGTCTTTGGTCCTTTTCGCCAATAAGCCCCCAGACGAAACCTCCTTCCGGGCAGGACGCCTCAAAATCCTGGCCGTTGTACGGGTGATGCCGAAAAACGAGCCGCCACCCCCGTTCGTTGCAACATTTCCTTCACCAGCACCGGGAAATCCATCGGGTCGTCGATCACCGTCACCCCATGCTCCGGGGCTTCCAAGCCTTGGTAGCCGCGATCCAGCAGCACGGACAGCAGGACCGACCCAACAGCCTCATTGACGTTGGCTGGATGATCGTCGAGAAACGCCACGGCCCCCAGGTGACGCAGAACATCCGCCTTGTCGCGGGCAGACGCGGCATTGCCCGTGCCGGGTGCAAACCCCACACACAGGACCCGCTTCGCCGGGATCAGCCCATGCAGCGACCGCGCCCGGTCGGCGTGATGCCGCACATCAATGCTGGTCACCGCCCATACCTGACAGCCCAAATCCTCCAGCGCGTAGATCAGGTCCGCCGCGTGGACATACAGGGGCAAGCGGGACCACTCGTCATCCTGATAGGTCCGCCACACCGCGTCACATTCCTGCCGGGTCAGACCGTATCGCGTCCGCATCTGGTGATCCTCGTTGATCTGCGGGATGGCCCGGCCAAGCGTATGCTCCGCGCATTGCCGCCAGTGCGCATCAAAGTCGGCCAAGACACCATCCACATCCAAAGCGACAATCCGGTTCATGATTCCTCCAGTCAGTGTCGCCACGCGGCTGGAATCCGGTACTCTACTTTCTTAAACTTCGGCATTATCGTCTCCTGCATGTCCACACCAACAAAACAACGGGTTAATTATATTTATCTAAGATAGAATTCACCAACCGCAAATCTTCTACGCTGAACTTTTCCCACGTTTGCCGGGAAACTCCCCAAATACGGTTCAGCAATGCTTTCTCCGCTATCTCCTTTTCTGCTTCCAACAAAACATCTTCGCGTGTATTTTTTACATCAATCCAGATGCGGCGGTAAGACGATGATTCGCCATACTCTTTGCCATCTTTGGTAAATACCTTTTTTCTGCCATTCATGCAGATCGTTACCCGCGTCTTTGTGACGCGCTCTACATCACAAACCACGATCTCCGGCGAACCTAAGTGATAATACCTAACCATCTTGAAAGAATCGCCAGCTTTGAGCGACCCCATAAAATCTTGGGTTGTACTTTCGATGTTCATGATGCACTCCTTGCTCAATCGTAAAATTC
>DAIAVG010000317.1 GCA_027445725.1 Acidithiobacillus sp. | reverse complement strand
ACCGGCATACGACGGCGCCGTGGACAGTTACGCCAACTCCCTGGTGAGCGAAGGCGTGCAGGAGATCAACGCCATCGAAAAGCCCGTGGAGCAGGGATTCCTCGCCAAGGTGAACAGCCAGGGCTTCGCCACCGCCGGAGAGTGGTGGTGGCGGATGATGAAGCTCAACGAAGTGGCCCAGAACGCCATCAACAACACCGGCACCTACAATACGCTCGGGGGACCGGGAGAGTTGGGGGGATTGCTCTTCGACGGGCGCTATCACAGCTCCCAGGTGCGGCTCATCCATTTCATCATGGACAACGGCGACAGTTATCTGGCGCCCCAAAACACGGGGACCGCGGGCATGGGCGCCATGCACACGCCCGGCGGCTTGAGCGGTGTCGCGACCTATCTGGACTACCACATCGCCCAGTCGCTCACCTGGGCGGCGAAGGAGCCGCGCAACGTCAATCCGTTGGTCGGCATCCAGAATGAAGGCTATCTGCTGGAAGCTGCGGGCGAAGAGGCGTTTTCCATGGCGATCGCGGGAGACGGCGCGAAAGGGGCGGAGGAGGGTTCCGAGAGCGGCATCACCGGCGATGTTCCGCTGGTGAGCCAGGTTGCCGGAGCCGCGGCCAAGATGGCCAAGCCGATACTCAATCTCCTGCAGACCCTCGCGGAGGTGCTGTTCGCCCTGGGTGTTTTCCTTTCGGTATGGATTCCGCTCATTCCGTTCTTCATCTGGATCACGGCCATCATCAGTCTGCTGATCCTGTTTGTGGAGGCCGTCTTCGCAGCACCCTTGTGGGCGGCGTTCCATGCCAGTCCGGAAGGGCACGAGATCGTGGGCATGGGCGCCCGGGGCTGGGTGATGCTGAATACGGTGGTCCTGACGCCGGTGTTGATGGTTATCGGCCTGATGGCCGGGACGGGGATCCTGTATGGGGCCTCCTGGCTGCTCAACAAGACCATTGGCGGGGCGGTGCTCTCGACCTTCGTCAATGGCTCGGGCGGTTTCATGGGCCTGTTTGACGCGATCGGGGAGGCTATACTATATATTGTGTTATTAGTGGTGATTACCACCATGTCCTTCGGTCTCATCCACGAGTTGCCTGCCTGGATTCTGGCCTGGATCGGCGGATCGGGCGGCGACCGGGGTGGGAAGAAGAGCACCCAGGACACGCACGGTGGTGGTGAGAAAACGAAAGGGAACATCCAGCAGCAGTTCCGGCCCAGGCGGAAACCGTCCCAGACGGGCGGGCAGTAGTCCAGAGCGGAACACGGCACGGGATCGGAGGAGGGACGGACATGATACAATGGATACTGCGCAACAACCCATGGATATTATGGCTGGCGGGCGCGCTGCTGTTTCTCAGGTGGCTGACGTTCCCCATCCCGCATC
The DNA here is from genome assembly GCA_027445725.1 of Acidithiobacillus sp. The sequence continues at coordinate 779 of DAIAVG010000317.1, read as the reverse complement.
CCGCGTCCAAGAGTCTGCTCCTTTTGGGGGCGCTGAGTTGGCTTGTTGCCAAGCTCTGGCATCGGGTGGCTTGGGGGCGCTTCGCGCCAGCGCCGATGGCCGCAATAATATCCCTGTTCTGTCTCGCCTGGTTGCTGATCGCGATGGCCTTCCCGGCGTTGGGCGGAGGCCTATCCTGACACATCTGCCACTTTCCACCCAGAATGAGATCGCCGGTGTGATCCGGCAATGGTTCGTTGGGCATTAGCAGTGATGGGAGCGGTTGGGCCGGGTTGTACGTTCCACTGCTCCCGATATCACGAAGCGGCGCGTCCCCGGTGCGGCAGGGGTGCCGGAGCCGGCCCTGCCGCACCTGTTTCGGGCTCAGGCTTGTCGGTTACCACATAGTCCAGACTGGTATCCTTTTGCTGCGACCGGCTCATGGCGCCAATGATCTTTTTGATCGCATCGAAACCCTGCACCTCCGGTTCCATGCCGAGTTCCGCCAGGTCGTTTTCGATGTCCGGGCGGGCAAAGACCACGGCGGTGGTGTGCCGCATGCGGGACAGGTCCACGTAGGCTTTCTCGCGGCTCTCCATGCTGCCGTCGGCGAAGACCACGACGTGATCGGCGGTGGTGCCCTGATTGCGGTGGGTGGTGCCGGCGTAGGCGTACTCGATCTGGGCATAGCCCGCCCCTGGTGATATTTGCCGCTCCGTCCGGCCCTCCGGGATGGGCTGCCCGGGAATGATGGTGATCTCGCCGCCGTCGTCCTTGCGGATGGTGATCTCCGGGCCATG
>DAIAVG010000316.1 GCA_027445725.1 Acidithiobacillus sp. | reverse complement strand
CCAACGTAAGCCCAAGACGACGCCAGCCGCTCAAGCGGCGGCCGTGGATGCCTTTGTATCCGGTGCCCCGGACGCCGCCCACGCGGCGCCGGCCGCCGGCGTCTACGACAAGGGCGTGGCGAAAGGGAACAAGCGGCAGATTAGCCTTACCATCGCCCCCGATTTGCTACGCCGCGTGGACGAGATCGCCAAGCGCACCGGACAGGGCAGGGCCGGCATCATCAACATGGCCATTTATCGCGCTATAGAAGGAGATGTTTTCAAATGAAAAAGAATATGAAAAGAATATTCATATAGTCGGCCAAGTTGGAGGATGTATGGTAGAAAAGGGCAAGGGCACGAGACTGATGAAAGGCGGCATTGGCAAACGCGCGACACCACGTCCCCGGACCTACCTGACCATTGGCTACGACAACAAGGATTGGGCCAAGCGGCATGGCGCACGATGGGATAAGGAGCGCAAGCGTTGGTATGTCCTAGACCAGATGTTCGCCTGAGATTGGGGTGACCCGTCTCGCAGTATGCAGGTTTCCGAGGGTTGCGCCGGGAGGTCCGGTGCCGAGCCTCAATGCATAGGAGACGGGTCATGGGAAAGCATATCACTTTTATCGGGCTGGACGTGCACAAGGAGACGATCACGGTCGCGCTGGCGGAATCCGGCGGCCGCGATGACGTGCGCGAGTATGGCCGGATCGCGAACACCCCGGAGGCGCTGACGAGGGTGGTGACGAAGTTGCAGCGCGTGGGCGGGGAACTGCGATTTTGCTATGAAGCGGGTCCATGTGGCTACGGGATCCAGCGACAGCTGACGGCGGCCGGGCATGACTGCGTGGTGGTGGCGCCGTCGCTGATCCCTCGCAAGCCGGGGGAACGGATCAAGACGGATCGTCGGGATGCGGTGAACCTGGCCAGGCTGCATCGGGCGGGGGAATTGACGGCGGTCTGGGTGCCGGATCCGGCGCATGAAGCGATCCGTGACCTGGTCCGGACTCGATTGATGGCGGTGCGAGCACTACGGCAGGCGCGCCAGCAGCTGTCCGGCTTCCTGCTGCGTCATGGGCGACACTACAGTCGTCAAGCCTGGACGTTGATGCACCGGCGCTGGCTGTCGGGACTGCGCTTTGAGCAGCCCCTCCATCACATCGTCCTCGAGGACCTGATTGCCGCTGTCGAAGCGGCAACGGAACGGCGCGATCGGCTGACGCGACAAATCGAGGCGGCCGTACCGGCGTGGTCCCTGGCACCGGTGGCGAAGGCGCTGCAGGCATTGCGGGGTGTGGCGCTGGTAAACGCAGTGACCTTGGTCGCCGAGCTCGGCGATATCACCAGATTTGCCAGTCCGCGACAGCTGATGGCCTATCTCGGCTTGGTTCCCTCGGAACGGTCCAGTGGGCAAACCCGCCGGCAAGGTGGCATCACCAAGGCGGGCAACGGTGCCGCCCGGCGGATGTTGATCGAGGCGGCCTGGAGTTACCGACATCCCGCCCGGGTCAGCCGGGAATTGCTGTTGCGCCAGGAAGGATTGCCCCGGCCGATCCGCGAGATCGCCTGGAAGGCGCAGTTGCGCCTCTGTCGGCGTTATCGCCGCCTGACCCATACCGGCAAGCAGGCCAATGTCGTCACCACCGCGATTGCCCGCGAGTTGGCCGGCTTTATCTGGGCCATCGCACGGAAGGCCGAAATCGCGGCCGGCTGAACAATCGGATATTCGAAGCATACCCGGGAGGTGCCCACACTGATCAAACCCATCTGCAGCCGGGCAAGGCTGGAGGCGCGGTCACGGCCGGAGAACCCTCGCAGCCACTATCAGCCGGGACTTTCCGACGCTGGTCCCTAGACCGAGGCAGCTCCACGACGCATCAGGTCCTGCGGTTCCAATCCGCGTATCAGAGGATGATCTACCGTCGTTTTGGGATTGCGCCTCCAGCCTTACCCAGTCGCAGTCAAACCGAACCGCTTGCTTGCTCATCAGCAAGCAGAAGAAATCTCTTGCCTGCAGCTTGAAATGGCGAACATGAGAGTGGCCTAACCCGGAAGCTCCCGGCTTTCCCCTTTTGGCCCGGCATCTGCGTTCGTGGCGTTGTCTGGTTACCGTCCAAAGCTCAAAAATCTGAAATTTGAACACAACTATCTGTTTTCGTCTCGCCAGATCTTTTTTCAACATAA
>DAIAVG010000315.1 GCA_027445725.1 Acidithiobacillus sp. | reverse complement strand
TCCGAGGAGTCGTGCATGGAAGCGATCCTGGCGCAGAAAATCAAGCCCGGCGATGTCGTGGTCATCCGCTACGAAGGACCCAAGGGCGGCCCCGGTATGCGCGAAATGTTATCCCCCACCTCGGCGATCATCGGCGAAGGACTGGGCGATTCGGTTGGTCTCATTACCGACGGCCGCTTTTCCGGAGCGACGTACGGCATGGTGGTCGGCCATGTCGCGCCGGAAGCCGCGGTGGGGGGCACGATCGCACTGATCATCGAAGGCGACTCGGTGACCATAGACGCCGAACAGCGTTTGCTGCAACTCAATGTGTCTGATGAAGAAATCGGACGCCGCCGCGCCGTCTGGCAAGCACCCGCACCGCGCCACACGCGCGGCGTTTTGGCGAAATATGCCAAATTGGTATCCTCGGCAAGTAAGGGAGCTGTGACAGATTAATATGCGCAAAGCCGAAAGGATAACAGCGAAGATTCTGGAGGGATTCTTTACCATAAAGTGGAGACGTTGGCGCGATGCGCGCAAGCAGAATGGTTATTATACCGACAAGTTGGTGGCGCGCTGCTCATTCCAAGGGAGGCAACATGTTTTCAACTGCCATTTTCTATGGAATTCAGCGTTGCATGCGCCTCCTTTGCCTGACGGCGTCCGATACTGCGGATGCATCTTCTCAAGGGACACGATGCGCTGAAGCGGCGCGCCCCAATCGGTCGCTTACCGCCTGCCAGTCCGCTCCAGTAGGCGGTTTCTCAATCAGTATGGCGTCGAGCTCTTGCTTATCCAGCGCACGTAACTGTGCATAGAGTTCGCGGGCCCACCCGGCTGGGTGGGTCGGCATAGGGTGCCGGGGGCAGGATTCTGGCAGAAGCGTGGCGGGCATCGCCAGCACTGCGACGCGCTGTCTCTGCCTAAGGCGTCGGCATATTTCCGCTTCCAGATTCACAGCCGGCACTAAGTAGAGGGGCGTATTCGGGGCGTAATGGGAGCGCAGCATCCCCGGCGCCCGTGGCGCATTGTTTCCCGATGATGCGACGGGCTGCTCCAGGACAGCTTCGAGCTCGGCAATCGTAATCGCGCCCGGACGCAGCAGCCGGGGCTGATGCCCGCTCAGGTCGAGAATGGTGGACTCAATGCCGACCCGACAAGGTCCGCCATTCAGAAGGAGATCCACGGCATCGCCCAGCTCCTCGCGCACGTGTGCTGCGGTGGTGGGGCTTACCTGGCCAAAACGGTTGGCCGAAGGAGCGGCGATGCCGCCGCCAAAAACTTCGAGCAGCGCCAGGGCGAGGGGATGATCGGGAACCCGCAATCCTACCGTATCCTGACCGCCGGTGACCATATCGGGCACATGGCAGGCGCGGCGCAGGATCACGGTGAGTGGACCTGGCCAATAACGCTGCGCGAGGCGAAAGGCCGCTGGCGGAATATCCCTGGACCATCGGCCAAGAGGGTCACTGTGCGCCATGTGAACGATCAGCGGATGGTCGACTGGCCTGCCCTTCGCCGCAAAAATGCGGGCCACGGCTGCGGGGTTTTCCGCATCGGCCCCGAGGCCGTAGACCGTCTCAGTGGGGAAGGCGACGAGGCCACCGCGGTGCAGGACAGCCGCAGCTTCCTGCACCGCGGCGCGAAATTTCTTACTCGAAGGCATGGTTTAGTTGCTCCCCGCCGCGGCTGGCAGCGCCGAACGCTGGTCATGAGAGGACCACTCCCACCGCTGCCGGTGGAGTCTCAGCCAGACAGTGTTCCGGCCAATAAAGGCCAAATTTGGGTTGTAGGCGAGCGGGTGTATCTCTTTGTCTTCAGCCAGAGCCCTGTTCACATCGCACAGAATGGCCCTCTGGTTCATTCCTGCGCCGCGCAGTTTGCGGTAGGGATCGCTTTTGGCGTGGCATGGGCGGCCGCGAGCCGGTTGGCCAAGCCGTGAAGAAACGGACCAATGCCTGTCCACGCGGGTGCCTGGTGCCCCGGCCGATGCAGCACCCGCTCCACCGGACAGTCCAGCCAGTGCGCCAAGTCTGCGGCGTTATCCATGAGCGGATCGGTCATCGGCCCCGCTTGATTGAGCACCACGCCAACCAGTGGTAATGCCCGGTGCTGTAATACCTCCACAGTGAGCAGGGTGTGGTTGATGACGCCGAGGCGATCGGCGGCTACTACCAGCACCGGCAGCCGCAGTGCGGCGGCCAAGTC
>DAIAVG010000314.1 GCA_027445725.1 Acidithiobacillus sp. | reverse complement strand
CTCGCGGGCGATGGTCTCGATTCGATCGATTACCGCCGGGAGTGCATCCTTGAGTTGCTTGAAGCCTTCACCGGCGCGCTGCTGCCCTTCGGCGAGCTGAAAGACCCGGCTTTCCGCCTCGTCCAACAGCGCCTGAGCTTCCCGCCCTTCCGGACGATAGGCCAGTTCGGCAATTTCCCGGCCAACCCGAATGAGGTCGCGCAGGGTAGCCCGCTCCCGCACGATCCGCGCATAGGCGAGCACATTGGCCGCCGAGGGTGTCTCGTTAGCCAACATGAGGAGATACTGCACCCCGCCCACCTCAGCAAGTTGCTCGTGATCTTGCAACCACTCGGAGACCGTGACGGCGTCTACCGCCCGCCCGGCACCCAGCATGGCACTGATGGCCAGGAAAATCTGGCGGTGACGGCGCTCATAAAAATCTTCGGCCGTCACCGCCTCGGTCACTTGATCCGCTGTATCGGGATCAATCAGCAGGGCACCGATGACGGATTGCTCCGCCTCAATAGAGTGCGGCGGTGCCTTGACCCCGCCGCCGTGGTCCGCAGACTCGAACACTCCGCCGTCCCCGCCAGCGCCGGGGTCAGGCGCGCTCGACGAACACCATCACGTCCAGCTCCACTTCCGGGTGCAGATGCAACCGCGCCGGGAATTCACCTATCCGCTTGATCGGGCCATCCGCCAGGCGGATTTCCGAATGGGCCACTTCATGACCCAGAGCCGCCAGCGCAGCACTGATATCATGCAAGCCCACCGAGCCAAACAAACGGCCATCTTCGCCCGCCTGCAGGGCGATTTTGATCACGGCTTCCGCCAACGCGGCAGCGCGTTTCTGAGCCGCCTGCAAACGCTCTGACTCAACATGCTCCAAAGCCGCTTTACGCTCGGCAAAGTCTTCCAGATTGCGCTGGTTGGCCACTATGGCCTTTCCCTGCGGCACCAGAAAATTGCGCCCATAGCCCGGCCGCACTTCGACCACATCACCCAGACGCCCCAACTTGTTGATACGTTCCAGCAAAATCACTTTCATTTCAAATCCCTCCAAAAAAATTCCTTGCAAAACCGCCATCAGGACCGCGAGCCGGCAAACCGTTGGCGCAAATGAAAAACACGATCCACAATGCCCAGCACAGCAACCACCAGCACGAACTGTGAAAGCAGGATCAGTCCGATATAAAAAGCTGCCAGCGCGATCATGGGCCAGCCCCTTGACGCAAACCACAGGTGCACAAAACTCAGGCCTTGCAGCAGATATAGGCCGCCGACCAAAATGGCAAGGTTCTGTACTGGCCATAGTGCATTACCATGCAGCAGACTGATGCCCAACAACGTCACGGCGAGCAACCAGATCAGCCGATCCGGCAGCACCCAGTCCCGAAACACCCGTTGTGGCACCAGAATGCCCTGGAAACGTTCGCGCCAGCGACTGGCCAGCAACGCCGCCAGTGTCCAGAGCAGCGCCATGCCGGCGGCGAGAATCCCTGGCATCAAGCGGGTCATGTCAGCCAATATCTGGCGCTGCGTCGCACTTAACTCTTTACGCGCTGGTGCCAGCAAATGTTCCATCTGCGTTTGCCAGAAGGCAGGGCCCACCCCTTGCGGTATGACCCAAAGCGCGAGCACCAGCGCCAAAACAGACAAGCCGATGGTCACCCAGACTACCCCGCCCCACTGCAGGTCCCACTGCAAGGCTTCCCCCAACAGCCGCCCCGGCAGCCAGGCCACCAGAGCAAACGCCACGCCATACCACGGGTTCAGCGTAAACAGTGCGGAGGCGACCCCGGCAATCAGCAGAACCTCGAAGCTCTCCTTGCGTCCGGCCTGCAGGGTAACCAGCGCCACCAAAGCGACGCAGTTGAGCAGTAACGGCCCGGCAAGAAAAGGGACCAGTCCCGCAGCACTAAAGAGTACAGCAATACTGATGCCGGCTTGCCAGCGTCCGCTGAGAAACCAGCGCAAGACCCCACCTTCCGTCTGCGCCGCCACCGGAACGCCGGTGCCTTAACGCACGACGTAGGGCAATAACGCCAGAAAACGGGCGCGTTTGATCGCTGTAGTCAACTGCCGCTGATACAAATTGCTGGTTCCGGTAATCCGGCTGGGGACGATTTTACCTGTCTCACCCACATAGGCCTGCAAGGTTTTCAGATCCTTGTAGTCAATCTCTTTGACGCCCTCTGCCTTGAAACGGCAGAACT
>DAIAVG010000313.1 GCA_027445725.1 Acidithiobacillus sp. | reverse complement strand
CTCGGCAGGAATGACCACCTTGCTGGCCTGGCCAGGAAGCCAGGGATTGACGCCAGGGTTGGCCGCTGTTACCTGATTGTAACCGAGGTCGTAGAAACGCCCGATGTCGAGAAGAGTATCGTCTCTGTGGGTAGTTACCGCCTTGAGCGCCCCGACAATGTTTCCCTGGACGGGCAAGGCATAGACACTGGCATTGGCTACCGTCACGCCACATCCCATGAAGGCTGCCAGAAACCAGGCACCTAACTGTTTTCGCATGATTTATTTTCCTGTTCGCGGCTCGCTGAAAAAGCAAAAACGCCATCCGCCGCGCACGCGCGTTGGCAGCGTCCTGTATTATCGCCATAATCATAAAGTAAAAGGAGGCCTGTATGGAATCGCCACATCTAATTTTTCTGAGAAACGCAGTGAGCGGCCAGACCGTTCCGGTCGTACCGTTACGCGATGCACTGCACCGTCTCGATCATATGCTGACCAGTTTGGCTGGCGATCTGCGCATCCCCTATGCAGGCCCTTACGTCGGTCTGGGACAAATGACCCGGCAACACCAGTTGTGCATTGCCGAGCATCAGTGGTCGGCGCAGGAGCGCGGCTGGGGTGTCGCCATCTGCGTCAGCCACCCCGTTCACGGCTGGCGCGCAGAATGGCGGCTGGCCACAGTAAGCCGCGAACGCCTCCCGCTCATCGTACAGGCTTTGCCTGCGCTGTTCGCCGGTTACGCGGCGGCTGCGGACGCCTCTCCGGCGGCGCAGCGTCCCAGCACGAAGCGCATCCATGAAATTGCCGGGATATTCGCGCATTGACAGTGCCGTTAAAACGCCTATCTACCAGTCAGAATAGCGGCAAAGAAGCAACACCACATTTATACCCTGAAGCGAGATTCCTGCATGGAATTACCCACCGGCAGCCTGATTATTATAGCCTTTCTTGTAGCCCTGGTCGTGCTGGCCGGGGTATGGAAGGCGTCGCGCGGACGGAAACCTCTCAAAGCCCCAAGTTTGCAGCACGAGGGCAGCGGAAGTCCGGCACCGGCGGCACTGCCTGTCAAAAGCAGCCTGCCCGGCACCGTAACAGCGGCATCCCCTGTTCAGGTCGATGAAATCAGCATTCTGGACGAGGTGGACATTTATCTTTCCTATGGCTACTTGGAACAGGCGGCCACATCCCTCAGCTGGTACGTGGATCACAACCCCGACAATGCCCAGCAGACGCGCAGGCTCCTCGCGGTCTATCGTGAAATACCGGATATCGATCACTTTGCTGAGCTGTTGGAACAACTCACCGAGTCGCACACCATTCCCGATGCGGAAGCCAGGGATCTCGTTTTGCAGGGGCTGAAACTGGATCCACAGAACCTGCAACTACGGGTAACTGCAGAGCATTTAGGGATGAGCAGCGCACAAATTGCGGCTGTCCTCGCGCATGCCACCCTTGCGCCACAACCGGCCGAGTCTTTCGCGCTCGCCAGTGCACAGAAGGAGTTGCAGCAAGCCATCGTCAACCCGGAACCACTGGATCTGTCCGGCTTTATGCCTAGACCGGAGATGCTATCGGCCGGGGTATCCAAAAACGGTCCTGCAGGAGAGGGCCTCATACTGCTAACAGGGTCCGATGATATTCGGCCACTGGATGAGGAGGAATATGGGGTAGTAGCCAGCCTGGTTTCGCCGCTCCTTGCCGCGCGCCATCTGCTGGCGTGTCGCCAATATCCCGAGGCCGAGCGATTGTTACGTCGCCAACTCATTCTCGATCCCCGCAAGCTCATTCTCCATGTCACCCTGCTGGAACTGCTGTACGACCAGCAGCGCTGTGCCGCCTATGCCGAATCCCTCCTGCAGCTCTATATCACCCTGTGGGGCGCTGGTAGCGATCTGCGAACGCGATTGCTGCAACAAGGCCTGCGACTGGGTGAACACGACCTCTGGGTAGCCCTTGCCGAAAGTGACGGAAAGGAGCAGCTTCTCGCCGGGCTGGCCGAGAAATACGGGCTGTATCTGCCGATCACCGCCATACCACTGAGCAGCCCCCCACTGGTGACAGAAGAAATTCACCGTGATCACCTGCTTACCGAGAAGGACAGTGAGGATAGCATTATTGAGGAGTTCAACATGCTTCTGGACTACGGGCAGGTGAACGAGGCGGTGGACCTTCTGGAGAAGGCCATATTGGCGCAACCTCGGCATGAGGTTTACTACGGACCGCTTCTCGAAATGTACGAACGGATGGATGCCCGCGAGCGAT
>DAIAVG010000312.1 GCA_027445725.1 Acidithiobacillus sp. | reverse complement strand
CCCATCTGCGGCAACAATCCCACCCGCGCACCGCCCGGCACAAAGGCCACGGCAGCAATGGCGATGAGCGCCCCCAAACCCATGAAGCGGTCTCCGAACACTGCGGCCAGCGCCAGCGGCATGGAGTGGGTCTGATGGCGGGTGTACCAGGCGCGGATCACGTCACCGGACACGGAACCCGGCAGTACCTGATTGAAATAGGCACCCACCCAGTTCAGCCGCAGCAGCCAGAGCATGGGTGCGGAGCGCTCCATCGCCATGAGAATAATGCGCCAGCGTATGGCAGACACCGACAGATTCATGGCGTAGGACAACACGGCCGCGACAAACCACAACGGGCGTAGCGCCGCAAAACGCTGACCCAGTTCCTGCCAGTTGGTGTTATGCAGGAGCCAAACCAGAATGCCGATCGTAAAGACGATCTGCAGCAACAATTGCCAATGGGTATGACGTTTTTTGTTTTCTTCGGACATATTCAGTTTTTTGCAGTCAAGACTGGCAGCGACTCTATGCCAGATGGGGTCACCATGACAAACACCCTCATCCCTCTCCCGCCAATGCTGCAAGCTCGCGATGAAATACGGCCACCTTATCCAGCGTCTCCTGATACTCCGCATCCGGATCAGAATCCGCGACGATGCCGCCCCCCGCCCAGAAGCGCAGCTCACCCTGAACCGCCGTCATACTGCGAATGGCAATATTCATATCCAGGCTGCCGCGCTGATCCAGATAACCAATACTCCCGCAATACAGGCCGCGCGCGCCGGCTTCCAGTTCCGCGATGATTTCCATGGCCCGACGTTTGGGAGCCCCGGTAATGGACCCCCCCGGAAAGCAGGCCCCCAGCGCACTCAAGGCATCCTGTCCCGGTGCTAAGCGCGCCTCCACCACGCTGACCAGATGATGAACGTGGGCGTAAGATTCGAGCGCGCAGAGTTGCGGCACCTGCACCGAGCCAGTCGCGGCCACCCGCCCCAGATCGTTGCGCAACAGATCGACAATCATCACGTTCTCGGCGCGATCCTTGGGGCTGGCTAAAAGTGCCTGCGCCATCTGCTGGTCTTCCTGCGGATCCTCCAGGCGCGGGCGTGTCCCTTTGATGGGTCGGACCTGTAAACGATTTTTTTGAACCCGCAGCAGCCGTTCCGGGGAAAAACTCAGCACCGCGCCCTGGGGCAAGGACAAATATGCCGAAAAAGGCGCCGGATTGACCGTCCGCAGACGCTGGTAAAGCAACCATGGCGATCCTGCGTACGGGACGGCGAAGGGTTGGGCCAGATTCACCTGATAACAGTCACCCGCCTGGATATAGTCCTGCACCCGGCCAAGAGCTGTGGCATAGTCCCCGCGACTCCAGAGCGGCTGCACCGGCCCCTGCACCTGAAAAGATGGATCGGGGGAACATGCTGTCTCGCAAGCCAGGCGTGGCTGCCACTCCGCGAGTGCCTGCACCATCCGGTCTTCGGGCGCACAAAGCCAGGCCTTACGCCCATGATGGTCGACCAGCAGCGCCGTATCGTAAATACCGAAGGCCGCTTCAGGAAGAGACTGTGTAGGAGGCTGCGGAATACCCTGCCCCGCCAGCCCGAAATCATAGGCCAGATAGCCCAGCGCCCCGCCCGCGAACGGTAATTCTGCGGGCAGAGAAGCGGCATCAGGGAGCCTCGTCACAGACTCGCGCAACGCCTCCCAGAGCGAAAGCGCCGAGCGCCGCGCGGGGCCATCCCCATCGGCAATCCAAAGCCGCCCCGCCTCTTGCCACAGACGCTGGCGCGGTGCCGTCACCAGCATGCTGTAACGCCCCTGCGGGGACACCGTCGCGCTACTATCCAGAAAGAAGGACCAGGGCGTTGAGGCGAGCGGCGCAAACACCGTGGCGACATTCTCCGGATAGGGCACCACACATTGGGTCAGTACAGGGTGAGGCATAAGCAACGCGGCGTCCACTGAAACGGGAGCATCAGCATAAGGGAGAAGCGTGATTTTGCCCATTCCCGGATGCCGCTTGGGGCACATCACCGCGGGATTCTTCCTTGACGACTGACCGAGCGGTCAGTATCTTGTGGCCTTACCGTCACGATAGGGTCATTCCCATGCGCGCAGATCGTCTTCCCCCACGTCTTTCGCTTCTCATGGCGGTATTGATTCTGGGCGCGACGCCCGCCGGGGCGGAAAGCCTCGTTGAGGCCTATCAGCAGGCCTACCAGACAGATCCGACACTGGCGCAGGCCCGCGCCGAACTGT
>DAIAVG010000311.1 GCA_027445725.1 Acidithiobacillus sp. | reverse complement strand
CCCGCCTGACGCTTGGAATTACCGCCAGAGGTGATCGTGGGTACCGGCTCATCCAAGCGCGTTCCCACGCTATCGCCGCGAAACTTAGCCAGAACCGGTGCATTCGCTGGGTGGACACCACCAGGCACGATAAAAGGCTTCTTCGCATCCAGCACATACCGCTTCAAGCCCCGCGCAATCCGGCGCAGGGTGGCCTCAGCCAGCGGTTTCTCCCGGTCGAAGATGGAAGGGCACGGGATATCCCAATCTATGCACTCCGACGCCGCCCGCCACTTTTTCCGGCCCTTCACCTTCACCTTGGCGTGGGTAGGCTCCGGCCAGACAATCGGCAGGTCATCCCGCCGCGCCACCATGAATAACCGCTCACGGGTAGTGGGTGCGCCATAGTCGGCGGCACAGAGCACTTTCCACTCGACCGCATACCCCAAGGCGCGCAACTGGCCGATAAAGGCTTTCCATGTCCGGCCTATTTTCTTCGGGTCTGGAATCAAATACTGGTTTTCCAGCGGTACCCGTTCCCCTTGGGCTGCAACGCCGCCATCGAGCTTGAGCACTCGGCCCGTTGCTTTGTCACGTTTAGCAATGAGCGGTCCCCAATGCAGGATTTGTTTGACGTTCTCCAGGGTGATCACCCGGGGCGCCACCTGACCGGCCCAACGCTTGCCGACCCAGGATAAGGCACGAGTCTTGCGGTCACGGGGTTGCCCCCCAGAGGCTTGCGAATGATGGGTGCAATCCGGACTCAAGTGCAGCAGACCTACTGGACGCTCCGAACTGGCCAGACGCGGATCCACTTCGTAAACGTCGCCAATGAAATGTTGGGTTTGCGGGTGGTTCGCCTGATGCATGGAGAGCGCATCGCTATTATGGTTGACGGCCACATCCACGAATCGCCCGGTCGCCCGTTCTATGGCGGTAGACATGCCACCGCCGCCGGCGAACAGGTCCACTATGATCTCACCCGCCATATCCAGCACAAACTGTTGTTTTAGCATCACAGAAGCCCTTTTTGTCGCCACCCATCAGCATGTTGCGCCATGTGTATTAATATACTATTCTTCTTCGGTGTCAATACGCTTTCTTCAGCGCCACCAGCGCCGCACCAAAAAATACAGCGGGCTCAGCAGCGCCACCAACCCCATTACCGCCGTCACCATATAAAGCCAGAACAGCCAGCCTCTGCGGCCAACCCGTTCGATCACCCGCTGCCCTCGCGCATAGCGGATTTTGGAGACCATCTCCGGGATTTCACCTCGCAACGCCGAGTTCCGATTCAGGAGATTCCGGTAATTCTTCTGCTCCACAATCACGGGCCACGACTTTGCCGCTCTCATCGCGCAACGGTTCGACACCATCAAGTCAGACCGTATAATTGAAGAGCCGTACCCAGAATCAGGGCCGTACGCCAATGCATAATCCTTTGCCACCCTCTTGGAGTATCGCTCTGCAAGCTGGAAATCCTTGACGCCATGAGCCTGATCGATGTTGTGTACCGGCGGGCAGGTTTCGAAGTGGTCCGCAATGGCACCACCTATATTGAGCAGAGCCCATATGCCGCCGATAGTACCCAACGCGCTGGCGCTCGCGGCAACTGGCGTGCAGGCGATTCCCGCCGCAAACAAGATCGAGATCACCCACCGACGCAAAATCATGGCCGCGCCCGCTTGCTGCTCTGGACACAGGCCCTTTCCGCCGCATAGGCCTCCCGCCAAGTGATCACCCGGCCGGGATCGGACAGCAAACCAGCCACCTCAGAGCAATCCGGGTAGAAGCGGCGCAGCCAGACCAGATGCGCCAGAGCCGAAGGCGTAATGCCAAACCCCAATCGAGCCAAACCCCAAAAGACGGAGAGCAGCATGATGGCGGCACCAAGGATGGCCACGACGTTGCCGGCCATCAAGGAATCCAGCCAATGCGCACCGCTCCAACCCGTGAGGGATACCGTCGCTCCAGCGAAAAACCACGAACGATCCGGATGTGGGAGGCGGCTCATCCGGCGATCCGCTGGGCCAGCAGTGTGTCCCGCTTCTCAATGCCAGACTTCTTGCACGCGATCTGCAGAGCCCTTTTCGTCGAGATCAGCAGCAGATGCTTCTCGGCCCGCGTCATGCCCGTGTACAGCAGATTGCGCTTGAGCATGACGAAATGCGCGGTAGTCGCCATTGGCCATATAGGGCATGTCTTCAACCGGCACGATGCGCGATATGACACCCTTGTTGCCGTGCCGTCCAGCCATCTTGTCGCCGGGCTGAAGCA
>DAIAVG010000310.1 GCA_027445725.1 Acidithiobacillus sp. | reverse complement strand
CACCGCTCACCCGGATGCGCCTGAGCGCCGAATTCCTACCGGCCGAGGAGGAGGCCCGCGGCGAAATCATCGCGAACATTCAGGAGATGGACAAGGTCATCCACCAGTTTCTCGATTACGCGCGTAGCGGCGAACAGGAAGCGCTGGTGGCGACCGACCTGGGTCTCTGGCTGAAGGCGTTCATTCTACGCCAACCGGCTGGCGTGGTGTGGCACCCCCCTGCGGCGGATCTGCCGAAGCTGCCCATACAGGAAGTGGGTCTGGCCCGCGCCCTGCAAAACCTCATCGACAATGCGCAGTCCCACGGTGCCGCACCCATAGATGTCAGTGCGGAACCCATGGCGGACGGCGTGCTGATCCGCATCCGCGATCACGGGACGGGCATTGCGGAGACTGAACTGGAAACCGTGCGTGCGCCTTTCGCACAAGCCGGAAAGGGTGGCGGGGTAGGACTTGGGCTGGCCATCGTCGAACGGATTGTGGCCTACCATCACGGACGTTTTTCCCTGGCCAACGCTCCGGGCGGCGGCCTGGAGGCGCGCATAATCCTGCCTCCGGCGCCCTGAGGCCGGGCGCTTCAGGGCTGTTTGGGCGCCGCCGGCGGGCAAAGTTTTCGCAGGTGCGCCACCTCGGCGGGGCTGAGATCGTGCCATGCGATGTTGCCACACCTGCCGCTGAGTGGGCCTTCCAGTGTGCCCTCCTGCGAAACTGCCCCGCCTACCGGAAAATTGGCCACGGATTGCGTCGATATGGCGGGCCCCACGGTCTGCGTGGCCGCCGTCGTCTGCACAGGCGCCCCGGTCTGCTGATTCTGCCACCAGAAGAACAGCACCACCGCCACGACCAGCACCAACAGCAGCACGATCAACCAGCGCCAGCCATGCGTCTTTTCCGCCTCGTCCATGCATTGCACTCCCACGTATCAACTTCATTAAGACTTTAGCAAGAGCGAGAGAGGAATGCCAAAGAGCCGCCGCCCTGACCGGGAATACTGGCGAACAATGCCCCCTTTTCGCTATAGTCGCGGGCAGGACAGGAGGTGTGGGCATGAGTGAAAAAATGTGGGGTGGGCGCTTCGCGGCGGGTACCGACAGTCTGGTAGAAGCCTTTACGGCATCCATTCAGGTGGATCGCCGTCTGTACGCGGAAGACATCCGTGGCTCCATGGCCCATGCGCGCATGCTGGGCCGGGTGGGCGTGCTGACGGAGGCGGAGGTGGAAGCCATCGTCACCGGGCTGGCGCAGGTGCGTCAGGAAATTGTCGAAAACCGCCTCCCCTTTGTCGATGCCCTGGAAGACATCCACATGCACGTCGAGTCACGCCTGACGGAAATCATCGGTGAGGTCGGCAAGAAGCTCCACACCGGCCGTTCCCGCAATGATCAGGTAGCTACAGACCTGCGCCTTTATACCCGCGGCTGCCTGGATGACCTCGTCCAGGGGCTGCAGCACCTGCAAAACGTCTTCATCGATCTCGCCGAGCGGGAGGTGGAGACCATCCTCCCCGGCCTGACGCACATGCAGGTCGCCCAACCGGTAAGCTTCGGCCACCACTGTATGGCCTACGTGGAGATGTTCCACCGCGATACCCAGCGTCTGCTGGATGCGCGGCGACGGGTGAATGTGCTGCCCCTGGGCGCGGCGGCGCTGGCGGGGACTACCTTTCCCATCGACCGCTGGGATGTGGCGCGTCAGCTCGGCTTTGAGGCCGTCGCCGAAAACAGCCTCGATGCCGTCTCCGACCGCGACTTTGTAATGGAAGTGTTATCGGACCTGGCCATCCTCGCCGTCCACCTCTCGCGGCTGGCGGAAGAGTTGATCCTGTGGATGTCGGCCCCCTTCGGCTTCATCGACCTGCCCGACAGCTTCTGTACCGGCTCCAGCATCATGCCGCAAAAGAAGAACCCGGATGTCGCGGAAATCATTCGCGGCAAGAGTGGGCGGGTGATTGGCGATCTTGTCGCCATCCTCGTCCTCATGAAGGGCCAGCCCCTCGCCTATAACCGCGATAATCAGGAAGACAAGGAAACCCTTTTCGACGCCCTCGACCAGATGCGCGCCAGTGTGGAGATCATGGGCCGGATGCTGCCAGGTCTGCAAACCCGTCCCGGCGTCATGCGCGCGCAGGCGGAACGCGGTTTTGCCACCGCCACCGATCTGGCCGATTATCTGGTGCGCAAGGGGCTGCCTTTCCGTGATGCCCACGCCGTGGTAGGACGGGCGGTACGTCTGGCCCAGGAACGCCACATCGGCCTGGAAGCCATGCC
>DAIAVG010000309.1 GCA_027445725.1 Acidithiobacillus sp. | reverse complement strand
CCGATCTCGCGCAAGGCCAGTCGCCATGCCACCAGCAGATAGAGCACCGCAATCCCCGCAATCCAGCCCACCCCGGAAACCGGCCAGAAGAACCGCAGTGCCTGCTCGACAAAAAGCCCGCCCAGCAGCGGGGCCGCCGCCAAGGCGCCAAAATATCCGGCCATCATGGTGAAGCCCGCGACCATGCCGGAAATCGGATGCAGGGCCTTGCTCAGGTAAAAGAACAGCGAGCCGGGGGAGGGAAAATGTCTGGCCAGAATGCCCACCTGCAAGGCCACCAGGGTCATCAGCACACCGATGAGGGCATAGGCCAGCCAGGTAAAAGGGCCGCCGTGTATGGCCACTAGAGAAATCGTGACGGCCGGCATGGCCGACGGCGTGATATTGGCTACGGCATGGCCCCAGAGTTCGCTGGTGTTTATGCCGTCACCGCTGGTCCGGCAAAACCTCACGCCGCCGCCCAGATCGCCGACAGCAACTCCGCCTGGGCCAGCACGGTTTGGGTCGCCTTTTCCTGTAAATCCGGCGGGATGCCACGCTTTTTAAGCATACGCTTCACCATCACCTTGATCGTGGCGCATAGTACGATCAAGCCATACTCAGCCGATGACATGATCAGGAGCTCCGCGTCGGAGAATGGCTTTTGAGCCAGTCGTGCAAGGCGGCATTCATGCGGGTCTGCCAGCCTGCATCTCTTTTCGCGAAAGCGGGCGGTCGTCTTCGTCGGTTCCGTCCCAAGCGAAGTCGCCGGTGGCACGGAGCCGTGCCAAATCAGTCTGTGAAGTCGTTTTCAAGCCACTCATGGTATATCTCCCGTTCTTCCGCGCTGGCTTTCCAAAAGCTGATCATTACCGACCTGGATAATACCCTTTGGCGCGGCGTATTGGCAGATAAGGTGGTGCCATATGGAAGCTGTCGCATCTATCGCACTGGCCGAAGCCAAGGCGCACCTGAGCCAGGTCCTTGATCGGGTGGAGGCGGGCGAGGAGTTGGTGATCACCCGGCGCGGCAAACCGGTAGCCCGTGTCGTTCCTATGCAGCCGCCGGTGATTCCCCTGCCGTTTCTGGCCGCATTTCGGGCACAGTTCCCCAAAATGCGGCGTTCCAGCACCGAAATGATCCGTGCAATCCGCGATGAAGGCTATTGATGGTCTATCTGGATACCAGCTTCATTGCACCGCTATTCATTGCGGAAGACACCAGCGACGCAGTCGAAAGCCATCTGCGGCATCTCGATGGTACTCTGGCCACGTCAGACTGGACGCGCGTAGAGTTTGCCAGTCTGTTGGCGCGCAGTGTGCGGATGAAAGAGTTGGACATCGCGCAGGCTGATGCAATCCGCGAGGTCTTTGAGGCCACCCTATTGAGTTCTTTTCAAATACTGGCGCTCAGTTCCGCGGATTGCGCAGTAGCGGTGCAATTGCTCCATGACCCGGCTACGGGATTGCGGGCAGGAGACGCGCTTCATTTGGGCGTCATCCACAATCACCGTCGTCCCCCATTGTTGTCATTGGACCAGGGCATGGTGAAGGCCGCGCACCTGTTGGATTTTTCTGCCAGCACCGGCATTGGGCCAGAAGGATAAGGCGTGTGGCTTCACGCGCGCGCTGATTTTCCGGTCGTCCTTTCGGTTGCGTTTTGCATTTTTAAGCGTACGGTCAGGACTGTAAATGTACATCTGGAGGAGCATGATGAATGCGACACAGCTTAGGGCGAATCTTTTTGTGGTGCTGCGTCGGGTACTCAGTACCGGCAAGCCAGAAGAAATTGAGTGGAAGGGGCGGCATGTGCAGATCGTCCCACGCGACCCCTTGCCCGTTTTAGGAAAGCTCGCGCGCCTCCGGCCCCATCCCGAAGCCTTGCAGGGCGATATGGAAAGCATCGTTCATCTGGACTGGTCGTCGGAGTGGCAGGGCGGTGATGACAGTCGCCTATCTTGATACCCATGCTCTGGTTTGGCTCTACGTCGGCGTGGTGGAGCGTTTCGCGGCGGCGAGTCAGCGCGTTATCGAGACCCATGACCTGCTGGTGTCTCCTATGGCCTTAGTGAGCAAAGACCGGCTGATTGCGCAGTATTAACCTCACACCGTTTGGTAGCGATCATCCCTATGCAAAATTCAACAAACAATTTGCGCGTCCTCATGGAAATGCGCCCCGCCCTGGACGGCTTTTACGGCATCCCCCAGGAGACCCGCCTGCTCTATGGGGTGCTGTCCACCTTGCCGGGGCTGGAGTTGTCCGGCTTGCTGCAAATGTCCAAGCGCGGCG
>DAIAVG010000308.1 GCA_027445725.1 Acidithiobacillus sp. | reverse complement strand
ATATTTGGTCATGACAGATTCCTCAGGCGCGCTCGAGGCGCACGGTGAATTCCTGGGAGCGGAAACCGCCGCTCACCGGTTCGATGAAGTCGGGCGTGATTTTGTTCAGGGCCGTGCCCATGCGATAGCCATGGGTGAGGGCCGGATTCTGGTCGCCATAGCCACTGTAGAGAAAGACGGTATCTTCCCGGACGAGGCGGGTGACATGAACCGATGCCTCGGCCTTCTGCTGCGTGAGTTGGTTGGTCACCCATACCTTGTCGCCTTCCTTCAGTCCGAGTTTGCCGGCACGCTGACTGTGCACCCATAGGCCCGTATAAATCTCGCCGCGGAACTTGCTGATGCTCACCAGGGGTTGGAAATCGTTGTTGGGCGAACAATGGGAAACCACGGGCACCATGCCGAAGGTAAAATAGAACTCGTCATCGGCCATGGGTGCCTTGCTGCCCGGTCGACAGTCGGCGGGAATGTGAGTGGCCAGTACCGAAAAATAAGGGTTATCCCAGAGGCCAAACTGCTCCCGCAATTTTCCGTAGAGGTTGCTGTAGAACTCGGCGCGCCCGCTGGGGGTGGGCAGGGCCATCTTGCGCGGCATCCCATAGTTGGCGATGAGTTCGTCCGCCTTGGCCACTGGGTAGACTCCCTTCTCGCGTAATACCGCATCGAGTTTTTGCGGCGTGATGCCGAGGCCTTTGGCCTTCATTTCAAAATCCACCTGGCGGCTGGCCATGTTGAAGGGGTTTTTGATGCCCTTGGCACGATTCTCGGCGGTCAGGGCCTTGAGGCGGGCGACGGGCACGCCGACGAGCTGCTCCAGTGCTTGATAATAAGGCTCGCTGCTGCCGCTGATGATCTCCGTCAGCTTCAGCAAGGCATCGGGCAGAATGACATTGTCGTAGGCTGGTGGAATAGCCTGATAACGGGTGATCAGCATATTGTCGGGGTTGACGCCATTGCCGTAAATAGCGGGTTCGTCCCGTTCCAGATAGGTGAGTTCCGGCAGGACCACGTCGGCATAGGCCAGGGTATCGGAGGGCATTACGTCCATGACGATGACCAAGTCCATGTTGGGATGGGTCAGGGTCTCTTCCCAGAAACTCTCGGGCGCATCGCGCAGGGGATTGGTGCCGTTGAAGAGGATGGCTTTGCAGAGATAGGGTGCGCCTTTCCAGGTCAGCTTGCCCTTGACGGCGGAATCCAGGCCGACTTCCGTGGTGAAGGGAAACGCCGCCCAGTCGGGAGAATCCTTGGGGGTCTGATCGCGATGCACCGCCGCCCAGGCCGGATAGCCGTGGGGATAGGTGTTGGGATCGGCTGCCGCCTTGGCGCTCCAATAAACGAAGGGCATGCCCGCCAAGCTGGCCATGGGCGGCGCCTTGGGGTCATTCTTCACCTCCCACATGTGCCGCACCTGCTCGCGGTAGTCACCGCCGAAGATCCAGCCGCCGGGTACGTCGAAGCCGCCCTTGAGGCCCTGGATCATGGCCTGGACCCTGCGCAGCATCTGGATGTTGCCGTAGCGGGCGCCGGACCATCCGGGGATGAGGATGGGCGACTTGGCCTGATGAAAATCGCGAACGATCTTGCGGATGTCGGCGGCGCTGATGCCGGTGTTGGCGGCAGCCCATTCGGGTGTGTAGGATTGAATCTCCTGATGCTGGGCATCAAAGACCGTCCGCATGGCCTCGCCATCGTGGGTAAAGCCTTGGGGTGCGCGAAGCAGGGGGGTCACGCTGTTGCCGTTGCTGCCTTGCAGGTTGTGGTTGCTGAAGGCGGGGAGAAAGACCACCTGACCGGTCCTGGCGTCGATGACGGCGGGTTCTTTTTGCGCCGAGAGATAGAGTTCCCAGGCGTTGTGGGCATTTTTGCGCACCAGGAAGGGCATGTTGCTGTGGCTGACGAGAAAGTCCTCATCATACCAGCCGTTATTCATCATCTCGCGGAGCATGGCCAAGGTGAAATCGAGGTCGGTGCCGGGTTTGATGGCATACCACTCATCCGCCTTGGCCGCTGTTTCCGAGGCGCGCGGGTCGAGGACCACGACCTTGGCACCCTTTTCCTTGCCTGCGGAAAAGCGCACGGCCCGGCAGGTGGAGACGCCGCCGATGCAGGCATTGCCGATGATGGAAAGGATGTAATCGCTGTTTTCGTAATCCTCAATGTTCTCGCCGTGCACGACATAGTTGCCGGTCATGGAGTTGGTGCCGAAATGACCGTTGAAAACGCAGTTTTGCGTGGGCGAGGTGATGAGATTGGGGATCTGATTGGCGG
>DAIAVG010000307.1 GCA_027445725.1 Acidithiobacillus sp. | reverse complement strand
AGGCCATGTATGCGGCCAAGTCGCGTCCGAATCGCGAGTGGAAAGACTGGGCGCAGCTCTATTACCCGGAACTTGGCAATACCAACATGGGCGCTGAACTGTTGCGCCTGGATTTCTTGCAGGCTTTGGCCACCGGAGCTGTGACGCTACGTTACCAGCCGTTGGTAGCCCTTGCGACGGGCAGGGTGGCGGGTCTCGAGGCATTGACCCACTGGCACAGGGAGGGCCGGGAGGTCTCCCCTGATCAATTCCTCTCTGCTCTGGGCGTGCGGGAACGTCAGGCGCTGGGGCGGTTCGTGCTGCAGACGGGACTGCGGCAACTTGCGCAGTGGCGGGAAACCGGACCGGATCTCTTCCTCAGCATCAATGTCACCCCGGAAGAGCTCGACAATCCCGGATTTGCCGATGCGGTCTTTGGCATCCTGGCCACCCAGCCGAATATACCCCCGGAATCCCTGGTACTGGAGGTGCTGGAGATCGGGGAAATCCTCGAACAGGAGGTCGCCCTGGGGCATCTGCAACGACTGCGCAGTGCGGGCGTGAAGATCGCGCTGGATGATGTGGGGAGCGCGTACGCCTCGCTCCTGCGGCTCAAAAATCTGCCCATCGACGAGATCAAGATCGATCAGGGCTTCATCCGCGAGCTATCGAACAAGCCCCAGGACCTGATCTTCGTCGAGAGCCTCGTCAGTCTGGGTTTGGGCATGGACGTCATTATCACCGTGGAAGGGGTGGAAACCGAAGCCCACATCGCCCTCCTGCGCGAGATGGAGGTCCACTATCTCCAGGGATATGCTATTGCTAAGCCGCTGGAGGCGGAAGTGGTAGCGAATTTTGTGCGCACCTTTGTCCTCGGTTGTGGGGATGCGGACACGCCGCTGCTGGCCCTGTATCGGCATCTGGGATGGGTGCATGCGGCAGAAGAGGCCGCGCTGAATTCCGGACTTTGCGAGGATGGGGAACTGGCCGTATGTCCGATCACTGCCTGGCTGCACGCTCACGCGCCAGATCTGCCAGGGATAGGAACCTTGCTGGCCGAGCATGAAACCGTGCATGCGTTGGGCTGTGAAATTCTCCAGGTGCGACACAGTGGAAAACGCGAGGAGTTCCATCGCCTGCTCGGTCAGTTGCATGTGCATAGCCACCTCTTTCAGGAAGGGCTTGGACAGGCGGTGAGGACCATGCGGGAAAGCGCAGCGGCCAAGGCCCAACCGCCATCTTCAGGAAGCACCCATCAATAACAATTGAAGCTATCTCCCCAAAGCCCTTTCAATCTTCCTGTCCGTCTTGTACTGACTCAGCGCATACCTACCCGCCCTAACCTACCGGAGCTATAGTGACCACCGCTAAACCAGATCGGACTCGAAGACTACGCATGCTGCGTCGCTGGGCGCTGGGTTTGTTGCTGGGCGCGCTGGCGCTGTTTCTGGTGGCGGCAGCGCATGACTTTGCCGGGCCCTGGGCCTGGGCGGGGGCCTTTGCGGAGGCGGCCATGGTGGGTGCTTTGGCGGACTGGTTTGCGGTGGTCGCACTCTTCCGGCATCCCTTGGGATTGCCCATTCCGCACACGGCGATCCTGCCGCGGAACAAGGCGCGTCTGGCGCGCCGTCTGGCGGAGTTTATCCGCGATCACTTTCTGGAGACCGAGGCCATTGTGCGCCTGTTGCGGCGCGCCGATCCGGCCACCTGGCTGGCGCAATGGCTGAGTGACACCGGGAACAGCGGACTGCTGGCCCGGCAGATGACCGTTCTGCTCCAAAAGGCTCTGGCCCTCAGTGACGACCGCGAATTGCGCACCGCCTTGCGTGCAGCGTTGGGGCGGCAACTGCAGGGCATAGACGGCGCGCGCTGGGTGGGGAGTATTCTGGCGCTGCTGACCGAAGATCACCGGCACCAGACACTGCTCGACGATGGCATTCAGCGCCTGCGCCGCTGGCTGGACGGTGAGGACACGCAAAGCCTGCTGGCGGATCAGATCGGGGCGATTCTCAAGCGCGCCTACCCGACTCTGTTCGCGTGGATGGGGGCGGTCATGGACCCGGCCACGCTGAGTGAGAATCTGGCCCGCAATCTGGTGAAGGCGGCGCATCAGTTATTGCAGGAAATCGCGGATGACCCAGAGCATCCCCGCCGTCTGGCCTTTGATCGCTGGATGCAGGATGCCATCCTGCATTTGCAGACGGATGCCGCCTTCCAGGCTCGGGTGCAGCGCTGGCAGAATGGTTTGATTGCCCATCCGGCGGTGCAGGCCTATGTGGATGGCCTGCTCCGCGATCTGCGCTCCTGGCTGGAAAC
>DAIAVG010000306.1 GCA_027445725.1 Acidithiobacillus sp. | reverse complement strand
CAGCTCCCGGTATGAAGAGCGGTATGGTCGCGAGAATAATCAGTGCCGCCATGAACTTGAACAGGTGGTTTACGTTGTTGTGGACCACGTAGGCATAGGATTCCAACAATTCACTGATAGTCGCCTGGTCACTGTCTACCTGATCCCGCACCTGGGACAGCTCAATGCGTGTATCTTCATGGATTTCCATCAAGTCAGCATCCTCGGCGGGCAAGAAATGGCCGATTTCACTGACCACATATTCCAGTTGCAGCAGGCCCAGATCGAGCGACAGCAGGCGGTCATTAATATCCAGGCCGCGGTACACCACGTCATGGCGCTGGGCCTGGCGCAGATCCCGCTCCACCACGGCCATCTCCCGAGCCACTGAACGCGCTGTAGGCAGATAATTGCGCGTGACTTCGGCGATGATGCGCAGGACCAGTTCCCAGCGCTTACGTGGTTTCCGCGGGTCAATCAGCCGGCTCAGGAAGGGAATCTCCCGCTCGGCCAGGGTGACAAAATAGCCGGGTACGAAATACAGACTCAGGGGCACCAGCGTGAATTGTCCTGCTGCGCCCGCTTCCGGCATGGGCACCTGGAATTGCAGAGAAATCAACCGCTCCTCTTTGATCAGTGGGCGCGACGCCTCGCCCTCCAGGCGTTTGCGCAGAAAGCTCTCGGGGATGTCCAGGGTCGTCGCTGCCTGCGTCAGCTCGTTGGCCGAGGGGGCGACCAACGCCATCCAGCTCCGCCGGTTGGCGTTCCCGGATAGCAGAGAATCGCGGGTGATGCGCATCATGGAGCTGCCCTCACATGGAAAAGAAGCCGTGTTTACGTGCCCAGCGCGCGAACAGCCACGTCACGCCAAAGACATAGGCGAGTAATCCGAACCAGAGATAATGCCAATGCTCAAGAGGCAGGGGCGTCATCATGTGCCAGGGCATGATAAAGGCGATGGGCATCATGAGCAGGGCCAGCCATACCGTCATGACCTTCATCACCGTATGGGCATTGTTCTGGATGATGCCATTATAGGCATTGGTCACGGCCAGATAGCGCTCATGAATCAGATTCACGCTGTCCTCTATCCGGTGCTGCTCGCGCAATGCCGCGTCCAGCAAGGAATAGACCGGTGATTCACCGGGTGTGGCGCGCAGCGCATCGCGGAGAATAAGGCCGGTTTCCCGTAGGGCGATAACCAGTTCGCCGAGGTCGCGATTCAGGGCGACAATCTGCCGCAGTTCCGCGTTGCCCATGGCGGTTTTCAGGGCCATGCGCAGCGCCTGCAAACGCTCTACCAGCACCCGCGCTACCCGCTCGTGACTATAGATGACACTCAGCAGTACGCGTTGCAGCAGTTCGTCCATAGCGGTTTGCCGTAACTCGCCCAGCCAGTCCTGCTGCAACGGCTGGATCAGCGCCTTCTCGCCCAGAATCGCGAGACTCTGCGGCGTATGATGCAGGGTCAAGTGCGCCATCCGCGCCACCGTGCCGAATTGCGCATCTTCCTCCAGCAGTGCTACGGGCAGGCGCAGGGTCATCTCGTCGTTGTGACAATAAAGACGTTGTTCTACGCCGTGCCGCAGCGCGGTTTCTAATTGCGGACACCGATGCACCTGCTCCGGCGTCAGCAAAAAAAGCCCGTCTGCCGTATAGCGTTCGGCGGCGATCCAGGCCCCTGCGGTCTTATCGTAAAACTGGCAGCCCATGGCGCGCGCTCAGATCCAGTCTTTCTTGCGGAAAATCATGAACAGCATCCCGGATACTACAAATCCGCCCCCCATGAGCACGGGCCACGCATAGGCCCAGTGCTGCAGGGGCAGGGGTACGTTCATTCCGTAAATGCTCGCCACCGTCGCGGGTGCCGCCACGACCACGGTCCAGGCCGTGATGATTTTCAGGGTGTTGCTGATATTGTTTTGCAGCACGCCGACATAGGCATCCATCATGTTGGTAATGGTGGAGGCGTAAATTTCGGTCATGTCCCGCGCCTGCTGAAGATCGATGAGGGCGTCGGCGATGTCTTCCAGGTCGCCCTCGCCCTGTTTGAGCAGCGGCAGGCGCATGGTTTGCTGCGCGACCGAGATATTACCTTTGAGCGCCGAAGAAAAGAGGATGAGGCTCTTGTTGAGCGCGAGAAGTCTAAAGAATTCGTTGTTGTTCTGAGAGTTGCGAAGTATTTTCTCGGTTGCGGCAATTTCGGTATTGATAATGCGCAGGGCGCGCAAATAGTCCCGTGCGATGGCCTGAAAAATCTCCGCCAGCAGCCCGCGCACATGCAGGGGCTTACCGCGTTGGCGCTGCCCGCGCAACTC
>DAIAVG010000305.1 GCA_027445725.1 Acidithiobacillus sp. | reverse complement strand
TGCACTCCAACCAAGCAGACCCGGACCCCGACATGGCAAAGATTAAAGTTAGCAGACAATTGTTGGTATTGGCCAAAAGGGCTGCGGCGTTCATGCGCACCGAGGGCTTCCATACCATGACACGGTGGTGGAGCTTAGAATATAAGTTCTATGCTCTCGACGAAAAAGAAGATGCCACACAAGAAACCATCATTGTCGATGGCAAACGATATGTCCCGTTTGAACCGGAATACCAACTGGACGGACCCCATTTGAAAATTGATTTCGATGGTGAGTTACACGCCATTTTTCCATTCCGGTATGGTGGCGGAGAAATGAGTTGCTCGCTCGGGGATGTTGATAGCCTCCTTGCAACCAGCAAAGATCTACCCGACACCGATTAGTACACCAATCTCTAAACTACAATCTCTGGGCGCCTCTTGGCGCCCCGTCTTTTTAGAACCATTTTCAAAGACTGTGTTTTTGAAAACTTTTCTAAAACGGCACTGGAACCGCCTTTCCAGAATCACGACGTTGGTTATCGTCAATATAGAATTCAGACGTTTCGTCTGTGGTTGCTAAGCCGCCGCGCCACATGGAGTTGATCAACCTCCACTTGGATGCTCATGTTTCTACCCGAACAAAATCCATACAGCGCAACCAGCGACCTAATTCATTCATTCATTGGCGGGAACGCTCCCCTGAATGGGGGCTCCAGTCATTTTCTCGGAGGTCCAGATGAACACACCATCAAGCACCAAAGCACATAACACCTACACAACCTTCGGCGAAACGGTCTTTTCCTACTCTCGAAAAGAAGCGATCGCGGATGGCACCCTTGTGGACGTCACTGAAACGGCCAAAGAAGCGGGGTTCCGCATTCCGGTCGCCATAACGGCGGCGGCATGGGAAGACTGTGTCGCTTGGGACCGTGATGACAACACGCGGAAAGGAACGGCTAACGACCAGGAAGGACGCCTTTGGGATGTCCTGTGGATGGCCTGGAATGCCGCCATTCGAAATCGCGACACCAGCGCATTTCATTTCCAGGTCTTTCGTGTTCCCAGGCAGGGACGCGGACACATGCCCAGAATGACCACCCTCAGCGCACTTTGCCACGGAGGCGATCAGGGCGAGCCACTGGTTACCATCATGATGCCTGATGAGGATTAAACAATGGACGCATTAACACTCGACTTATTCCCGGCGATAAAGACCGATGATGGGCTCTCCATCCTCGAAACCTTGCTTGGCTCCAGGAAGGCGGCAGAACGCATGTACGCCAAGTCCGGCGGCAGTCTATCCAAGCTGGTATGCAACGCGAAAACCGATAGCCTGATGGAAGCGCCCGCAATCTACGGCGCCGACGAATCCCGTATCCGCGCCGCCGTGGCACTGGTGCGCCAGGCCGCAGTAGAGCGGCTCGCGTCGATGGGCGCGGCCATAAACGGCCCAGAGGCCGCATCCGATTTCCTGATTCAGCACTTCGCGGGCTATGAACGGGAAGCGTTCGTGGTGGTTTTTCTCACGAACCCCCACCAGGTCATAGCGGCAGAAGAAATGTTTACCGGCACGGCTGACAAGGCAGCGGTATACCCGCGTGAAGTGGTAAAGCGAGCGCTGCATCACAACGCCGCGGCAATCATTATTGCCCACAATCACCCAGGTGGTGATTGTGCTGCCTCTGTCGCCGACCAGTCCATCACCAACAAGCTGAGGACTGCGCTGGAGATTGTTGATGTCAGAATTCTGGACCACTTCATCGTCGCCGGAGACAAAACCAAAAGCTTCGCGGAATTGGGGCTCCTCTGAACGAATTACTGTTCTTCGCTTCGACCGCTTCCAAAAGCAGGTCGAAGCCGAAGGAAGACCCCAGGAAAAGCTGGCGCCACGTGCCTTGCTGCTGGCGGAAAACCGCTACCTGGCGGTGCCACCGATCGTCAACCAAATAAAGGAGAACAAACATGTATATCGAACCAGAAAATAAGGCGCCATATTCACCATGGGGAGAACCGGACACTGTCTACGTCATCGCCGACGGCATTCTTGATGTCTCCACGCCGTCACATGGCGGGATACTGCTGTCCTACGAGCGGAATCAGCAGATTCCAGAGTCTTGCAGAAGCATCGATGGCGCATACGAAGAAGGCTGCCGATGGGCTATCCCGTTTGTAATCTTCAAAGACGAGTTCTGTGCGCGTTATCGGGACCGGCAGGATTACTATGAGGAAACCCACAAGCAAGCTATTCAGACACTGATTAACTACGAACCCGATGCTTACGCTACCATCTTCGGGACAATGCCTACCGCAGAGGAAAGCCATAAGGTACGCGATCGAGAGT
>DAIAVG010000304.1 GCA_027445725.1 Acidithiobacillus sp. | reverse complement strand
AGCGGCGTCGCCCATGTGCTGGAGCGCGACCACGGTATTTCCTTGCCGCGCTGGTTGGCGCAGGACTTCAGCGCCGTAGTGCAAGCGGCTTCTGAACAAGAGATGGGTGAGGTCAGCTCAGCGCAGATTTTCGCCCTGTTTGAGGGCCATTATTGCCAGTCCGCGGAGGACTGGCACCTGCGCCGCTATCGTCTCAGCCGGGAAGGGGAGCAGGTCGCCGCGACCGTGGTGGTGGGCCCGGAGGCACAGCCGCATATTCTGCAGGGCAGGGGGAGCGGTGCCGTAGGCGCCCTGGTCGATGCGCTGATCCAGCGTTGGGGCGTTCGTGCCGAGGTGGAACAGTTCGACCAGCATGCCCTCGGTAGCGGTACCCGCGCCCGCGCCATGGCGTGCGTCCGGATCAGTGTGGACCATGGCCATGCGGCATCGGCCGTGGCTTTTGGCGAGGATACCACCGAGGCCGCCTTGCAGGCGGTGCTCAGCGCTATTGGTCGCTCCGTTGCAAAAGACAACACATGGAGCACATCGGTAGAACGGCAAGTACGTTGATTGCCGCGTATCATGGCCAATGAAAGTTGAAAGTGCGTTATTCCTGACCCGTCGGGAGAAGGATATCGTCACCATGGCGCGGATGCAGGTGCTGCCAGCTTACCAGTGCAAGAGCGATGAGAATACCGATTATGCCGATGGCCTCCCAGTCGCTTGGTTGCTCACCTAATTGTAGCCAAGCGGCCACCACACCGATCAGCGGTACTGCCAGCGTTCCCATACCGGCTATGCTGGAAGGCAGCTCTTGCAAGACATAGGCCCAGAGAAAATAAGCCAAGGCGGTGCCGGGAAGAACGTTATAAAGCAGGGTGCCGATAAACAGCGGCGTCCAATGGACCTCCAAGGGATCAATCCACAGGGCGATCACGGTGAGACCCAGACCGCCAAAGGCGGCCTGCCAAAGCGTACTGTTCAACAGATCGAGACCCGGTGGCGCGTGGCGTTTTTGCCAGAGGGCGGATGCCGCCCATAAAATCCCAGAGAGGAGGGCCAGCAGGCTGCCCGTCCACTGTCCACTGAAATTCCAGGGCTGAAGAATGGCTGTCAGACCCAGCAGGGCCAAGGCCAGCGCGGGCCATTGCAAGCCATGCAGGCGTTCGCCCAGAATTGGCCAGGCAAAGACAATCAACCAGATAGGCATCATATAGACGAGGATGGCGATTTTTCCGGCTCCGCCATATTCCAATGCCCACATGGCAAGGCCAATAAAACCAGTGGTTTGCAATAAGCCAAAGGGGATGATGTAGCGGGCAGAGGGCATGGCTAGTGGTCGCTTCATCCACAGCATCAGCGGGATCAGCACCAATACGCTCCCCCAGACGCGCAAGGCGGCAAACAACAGGGGCGGGCAGTCGGTGAGGGCGACTTTCATGACTACCCAATTGTAGCCCCAGATCAGGGAGAGCAGGGCAAGAGCGGCAAAGGGTAACAGTGCTACCTGTGCTCGTTCTGTCGATTTTCTGGTCAAGGACAACAAAACTTCTTATGCCCCCGCAGGTCGCCGCACGGCAATCACCACACGCTTGGTCACCTGCGCGCCGGGCAACCCGAAGGTCTCGCGCACGAAACACCAACCGTAGAGTCCCACCAGCAGAAGCAGGGCGACACCCAAAATCGACACGAGCAATGCTGCCGCGAAGGTATGCAGGCGCGCCGATAAAAAAGTGATGGCGCCCTGCAGCAGCACACTCACCAGCAAAAACCCCAGCCAGACCCGCACATTGACCAGCACCGCCTGAAAACCGGCAAGCAAGGCGAGATACCCCTGGCGCGTGATGCCCGTCACGATAACCCCCACGGAAAGCAGCAAAAAGGTGTTGCCCAAGATGGTTTGCGCGGTCCCCAGGCCATTGGTCATCAGGGATCGCAGCCATTTGGGCAGGCTTCGCCATTCGGGTGAGCGCAAATTATGCAGAGTGGCGGCAGAGGAGATGTGGTCGTGGCTCAAAATAGCCCCCAGATAGTGCCGGAAAAGCAGCATAAGCACGAGCAACGCCAGCACTATTAACGTAATTTCCACCACCAGGCGGGACAGGGGCCACCAGGGCATATCGCGGATACTGCGCCCGACATCCATGATGTGCGTGTTGCCCTGGTGTACCGTCATGGCCACTGCAAAAATGATGGCCATGATCCCGCAGGCGATGGGAATGCTCAGAATCAACGGTTGCCAGGCCACGTTCAACAGCAGCAATACTAGATACAGCATGGCGAAAGCACTGGGCGCACCGCGCAGTAAAAGCAGGGAGTCATGCCACCAGCGCGTTATCCATCCCGCCTCGACAGGTT
>DAIAVG010000303.1 GCA_027445725.1 Acidithiobacillus sp. | reverse complement strand
TTTCTCGGACAAGATGCAGGAGTTACGGGAGATCATTCGGCAGATGCCGGCGACCTATGAGACCGACGGACTGCCCGATGCGGAGCGCCCGGTCGCCCTGCGCTATTTTGGTTCCAATGGTGCCCAGTGGTTCATCATCGAGAAAGATCGCGGAGATCCGACCAATGAGGGGAACGGCTTCCCGAACCAGACGCAAGCCTTTGGTCTGGCGGACCTGGGTCTGGGCCATCCCGAACTGGGATACATCCATATTCCGGAGATCACCCGTGCCGGGGCGGAACTCGATTATCACTTTGAGCCCCGGACCCTTTTGGAGGTGAAGCTGGAGCACTACCCAGACCTGCTTCCGCCGGAGCATCGCCCAGTGGAATTGCGCAAGGAACAGGCGCTTCAGGAGTACCAGGCGTTTTACGCCCGGTTGCCACAGCGGGAAGAGAAACTGGTGACGGAGGTCCGCGAGCGCTCCGGGCGGCTGGCTCCGGCGGATTTCCGGGGTCTCTCCGACTTGATGCGGGATTTCGGCAAGGGCGTGGACGATACCTTCGGGATTATCCGTGATGGAGAAAATCGGGGGTCGTCGGCCCCGGAATTACGCCTGGCGCAGGCATTCGCTATGGAAGAGATCTCCGATCTGCCCGCCGTCCAAACCGCCCGTGACCAGGCAAGACGGGTTGGCGAGCGGTTTCGCGATCTGGACCGGGAAATCCGGGACACCTTCAAGGCGCGGCTCAGGGAGCATGGCAAGGCACTGCTGGAGTCCGACACGCTGCGCGAACCCCGGGAAATCGCGCAGGCAACCTACTGGAAGCACGGGATTGAGGCAACCCCGGACAGCCCGATGATCGGGAAAATCACGGATGCGATCCGTGACAAGGATCTCAAGACCATGATGGGGATGATTGGGCATAACAGTCTGAATCCGGCATCGGAGGAAGTTTTCTCCCGAATCACCGGGGTAAAGATGGGGAAAACCCAATCTGCTCGGGTCGTACAGTTGCTGGAGTGGGCCGGTCCTGAAAAGGCGCAGGCCCTGCGGGAAAGCAATGCGCTGGCGGAGCGGGAACGCAAAGCTCGGGGCTTGCAGGATGGCCTGGTCAGCGCCTGGGCGGATCTGAAGGGTCTGCGCGTGGATGTCGGTGGCCAGGTGGTGAATGGACAGGAGTATGTGACTCTGAAAGTCGCGGGCGGCCAGGATCGCATTGCTTCTGGCAAGGAGGGCGCGGCAACTACGTACCATCTGGTCAATGACCAGGGCGAGTATTCCCGCGTCAAGGACGTGCGTTTCACAGCCTTTGCCAAGCGGGTTTTGGCCATGGACGCCGATGGCATGGTGCGCAATGCCATGGAGAAGGCGGGTATGGCGCAAGGGATTGCGCCGGAAAGGGTTACCCAGAAACCGGCTGCCGATCTTCAGAAAGAGCAAAAAGCGCCAGAAGCCCCCGGGAAGAACGCCTACGAGCAAAAAATCGAGGCGCGCAAGGAGCGGTATCGCGCCCTTTCTGCAAAGACGCTGGCGCGGGCGAAAGCCCACGTCGAGCAGGCCAGGCGCATGGCGGACGCCATCCCTTTTGGTCAGCCGATCCTGGTTGGTCACCACAGCGAAAAACGCGATCGAAAGTTTCGTGAGCGCATCCACCAGAACTTTGGCAAAGGCTTCGACCTGCTGAAGAAGGCAGCGTATTACGAGCGCCGCGCCAAGGGCGTCAACGACTACGCCATCAGCGCGGACGATCCGGATGCCGTGAAAAAGCTCAGGGAGCGGGTGGAGACTCTGAAGTCTTCCCAGGAGCGCATGAAGGCGGCCAACGCCGCCATCCGCAAACATCAGAAAGATGGCCCCGAGGCGCAGCAGGCGGCCCTGGAGCGTCTGGGTTTCCAGCCAGACCAGGCAAAAGCCATTTTGACCCCGGATGTCATGGGGACCGTGGGTTTTGCGTCGTACTCCCTCAGTAACAACAACGCCAACATCCGGCGCCTGGAAGAGCGTATTCAGATCCTGGAAAAGGCCCAGGCCCTGGAGGACCGTGAGACACCGTATGCCTGGGGAACGATTCGGGAGAACAAGGAGATCAATCGCATCCAGTTCCGGTTCGATGGCAAGCCTGACGAAGCGGTCCGCGATCTCATGAAGTCGAGCGGTTTTCGTTGGGCGCCTTCGGAAGGTGCCTGGCAGCGGCAGTGGACGGGTAATGCCGTATATGCCGCGCGGG
Source organism: Acidithiobacillus sp. (assembly GCA_027445725.1). Next base: position 138 of record DAIAVG010000303.1, on the reverse strand, counting down.
ATGTCATCAAAAAGCTGGACGCGCTGATGCCGTCTGAGCAGGCGGTATCAGCGCTCGAACCGGCCCAAAGGCTCGACAACGCCCCCGCTCCAAAAGGTCATGGGGTGCATCCATCCGGTGCTGTCCGCGACCCAGACG
>DAIAVG010000302.1 GCA_027445725.1 Acidithiobacillus sp. | reverse complement strand
CATTTCGCCAGACATGACGATGTAGATTTCCTGCGCCTTGTTTTCACGAATAGGCATCGCGAATCCGCCACACACCAGCCCGCCCAGACGCACGCCGCCCGAATTGGCGTACTTGAGAATACCCTTGGAGATGTTGTTGGCGGCATACATGGCCATCATTTCGCCAGACATGACGATGTAGATTTCCTGCGCCTTGTTTTCACGAATAGGCATCGCGAATCCGCCACACACCACGTCGCCCAACACGTCGTAGGAGACATAGTCGACACCGTCATAGGCCCCATTCTCTTCCAGGAAGTTGATGGAGGTGATGACACCACGACCCGCGCAACCCACACCCGGCTCAGGGCCACCGGACTCTACGCAGCGGATATCGCGGTACCCGACTTTCATAACGTCTTCGATTTCCAGATCCTCCACGCTGCCCGCCTCGGCCGCGAGGCTCAGTACGGTGTCCTGCGCTTTGGAGTGAAGAATCAAACGGGTGGAGTCAGCCTTGGGATCGCAGCCGACGATGAGAATCTTTTGGCCCATTTCCGTAAGGGCTGCCAGAGTATTCTGGGAGGTGGTGGACTTGCCAATCCCCCCCTTGCCATAAAAGGCTATTTGCCTCAATCCGTTACTCATTGCCATGTCTCCTGTTTCAAAAGATGGCGAACTTGCCAGTGGAAGCCCCCAATAAAAGAGGAAGAGTCGCTTTCCGCCATCGCTGTTGCAAGTGCCGTGCCAAGCCTGGAACGATCACCGTAATACTTTGTATTATCAGTTAAATGATGCTTTTTTGGCGGGCTTGTGCAGGCTGTTTGAAAACCTACAAAACGCGCTTTCTATGTCAGGAACCACACAGCTTTGGCGGGCTTATGCAATTAGCAGCGCTACCATTGGATCGTTGCCGCGGCTTACTGAGGTTCATCAAACCGGGTTTTGTTTGAAAGGCTTAGTGCCTTGCCTGAACGATGAAAAGATTTTTTTGGATCCCTGCTGGCGGATATTCGGGCGCTGGAGGTCTAGGGAAAATATATGGCATAAATACTGCTTTCATTGCCTAGTTCAAGCAGGAAGGCTTGCTCAGTTTTGGGAGGACGATATGCAGATCGGTGTGGATTGTAATCTCGCAGTGGGTAATCGGCGCATTTTTGTGCTGGATACGGATGAAATCGGGCGCATGGTGGTGCAGTTCATGCTTCATGATGAATATGAAACCCACGAAATCGCCAGTCTCCAGGCCGCTGTCGCCAAAGCTCAGGATTGGCCGCCAGACCTGGTTATTCTCGGCGAGGCGCTGCTGGACGAAGGCAAGTATACCGTGGAGATGGTGAGCGAACAGTTTCCCAAGGCACGACTGATGCTCGTGGTGGGGGAGGCGCGTTCCGCCCTGAGCCAGCCCGTAATCGGTAAAGGACTCGTGTTCCTCCATAAGCCCCTGCGGCTCGAAGATGTCCGCGCCAAGGTGGCTGCCGTGTTGCAGAATTAGTCGCCGCAAGGACGCTTTTTGTCAACAGCGAGCCCACCAGAGGAGCAGCGCCCGGTCCGTGCGCCGTCCGTCAATCTCGGTAGCAATCTGACCGGGATTCCGTCCGGGCTACTGATCAGTGCTGAATTTCATGCGTTCCCGATGCCGCTACATATCGCCGGGGTGCGCGATGGGCACCCTGCGCTTTTCCAGAGATTGTCTCTGGTGCGGGAACAGGGCGAGGCGGGACAGGTCTTCCAGGCCTACATGGAAGAGATTTTTGCTGGCGGGCCTGACCGGACGAAGGGCCGACGCTTCAGGGCCAGCTATTTACGCCTGCTCAAAGGTTGGGGATATGACAGCAATTCACCGGAAGGTGCGGTCATGAAGGGCTGGGTGGAGAGCCGGTTCGGGATCGCCCCGAATTTTCACCGACAGGTGATCGGCCGTGTGGGCGATGCCGCCTGGATTCAGTATATGACCGACAAAATGTCAGGGCGATTTGATAATAATGCGATCTGGTTGCAGCTTGACCTGTTGTTTGAATTCGCACAATGGTCGGCGCGACGTTTTCTGGCATCCGGACAACGGCACTTGCGCTTGTTCCGGGGAACTAATGATTTTGCCGAACATCCTATTCTCTGGAAAGCCGGAGCGCGACAGGGGGTGATCCGGCTGAACAACCTGGTGTCCTTCAGCAGCGACCGGGACGTGGCCAGTGCATTCGGCGATTGCATACTGGAGGTGAATGTGCCGTTGGTAAAGCTGCTCTTCTTCAAGGGGCTGCTGCCATGTCGCGCACTCCAGGCGGAGAGTGAGTATCTGGTGATCGGCGGTGAATACGCGGCACACATGCACTATTACTGAGGACGAGAAATGGGCTATGACTTGAGATCGG
>DAIAVG010000301.1 GCA_027445725.1 Acidithiobacillus sp. | reverse complement strand
ACACTGGTTCCGCAATGGCACGAATGGCTGTTTCGAAATCTTGTACGTTGGTGTCTGGTGGTACCCATCCGGCTTCCACATGCGCTTCTGCTACGCGCCGGTAGTCGCGCCGGAAAAATGCAATCATATTTTCAGCGAGGTAATGCTGACTCGCATCATCCAGGCTTCCCATGATGCCGAAATCAACGGCGATAAAGCGCCCATTCTTCGGATCAATAAAGACGTTGCCGGGATGCATATCCGCATGGAAATACGCGTCGCGAAAGACCTGGCGAAAAAAGATTTCTGCGGCGCGTCGCGAGAGTTGATCAAAATCGATGCCCGCGTTACGCAGTGCGTCGCGCTGACCGATGGGAATGCCATAAATGCGCTCCATCACCAATACCGGGGGCGCGCAGTAATCCCAATATATTTCCGGCACATAGAGCAGATCAGTCTCGGCAGAAAAATTACGCCGCAACTGGCTGGCATTGGCCGCCTCGCGTAGCAGATCCAATTCACCGCGAATGGTTTTGGCATATTCCGCGACAACCGCGCGTATTCTCAGGCGACGACCCTCCTGAGAATAGCGCTCCGCGAGATCCGCGAGCAGGGCGAGTATCGCCAGGTCCTGATCAATAATCCGCTGCAGGCCGGGGCGTCGGACTTTAATCGCCACCTCACGGCCGTCCAGTAACTGCCCAAAGTGTACCTGGGCAATGGACGCCGCAGCAGCAGGCTGATCTTCAAATTGAGAGAAGACCGTTTCAATCGGTTTACCAAGCGCCGCCTCGATAATCTGCCGGGCGACATTTGACGGGAAGGGGGGTACTGCATCCTGAAGTTTCGCGAGTTCCTGAGTAATATGGTCGGGAAGCAAATCTCGGCGGGTTGAAAGCATCTGTCCGAGTTTGATAAAGGTGGGTCCCAGCGTTTCCAGGGCCTCACGCAAGCGTTCGGCGAAGGTGCCCTGCGGACGCGGTCCCAACCAAGCCATAGGGCTTAGGCGTAGAACGGCCTGATAGGGTTTTAGCAAAGGGAGAAAATAAAGCACATCGTCCAGGCGATAACGCACTAGAACGCGGGTGATGTGCAGCGTACGTACAAAACGGAGGAAGGACTGTCGCATGGTGCCTAGTCTATCATGGAAATGACGCCGCGCACCGCCATGGTCGTGGCAAAAAAAAGCGGGCCTTAGTTGGCCCGCCCTTGTAGCGCTGGGAGGAAATTACTGAACGGTCTTCTGCACCTTGATGCTAGAATTGATTTCCACACGCTGATTCAGGAATCGACCTTGTCGGGTAGCGTTGGTGGCGACTGGGTTGTCGTAGGAGTGACCCTTCAGTACCATACGATCGCTCGTCACTCCATGTTGCCTCAGGTACTGCGCTACACTTTGGGCACGCAGCTTGGACAGCTTAAGATTGTATGCGTAACTGCCCACCTTGCTGCAATAGCCGTTGACATCGAGTACGGCATCCGGGTGGTTTTTTGCAAAGCTAGCCACTTGGTCCAGAACCTTGATGTCATGATCCAGAAGCTTGTATGAATCAAACTTGAAGTTAATTCCGGTAATGGTGATCGGTTTGCTCACCAGAATCGTCCGCTCTACAGGTGCGATGGGAGCGGGTGCGGGTGCTGGCGCGGGAGGCGTCGGCGCGACCGCCACTGGGACCGGTGCCGGGGCACAATAGGCAGGCACAGGACCATCAGTGACCGGGCGCCCGCCACGTACACAGATACCCGTGCTGGTGACAACGGGCTTGGCGCCATGTTCTATTGCATAACCGACGTAGCCATCGTCCGCATAAGCGGCGCTGGCGAAAAGCCCCCCGCTGATGGCAACCAGCAGCGCAATACGTTTAATATGTTGCATTATTGAAACCCTCCTCTCTCAAGCCCTGGCGAAGCTGCCCGGCAAAAAATCTCTACCACATTTATAGAGGATGTTGTAAATGGGCAACTTTGTCAAGGCGCCGAGGGTGCAAGATACGCATAAATCATCAAAATACTGACCACTGTGCCAAAAATGGCCAGACTCCACAGCCGCCCGACTCGCTTGACAAAGAAAAGCCTAAGCCGCACAATGCGCCGCTAATCGTGGGAGGGGTTCCCGAGCGGTCAAAGGGATCAGACTGTAAATCTGACGGCTCTGCCTTCGGAGGTTCGAATCCTCCCCCCTCCACCAAGCATTTTTATTCTATGGCATCCTGCCTGGCGCAGGCGCCAGTATGGCAAGTTTTGATTTGTGCGGGTGTAGTTCAACGGTAGAACCTCAGCCTTCCAAGCTGATGGTGTGGGTTCGATTCCCATCACCCGCTCCAGTGTTCATGCCCACATAGCTCAGTCGGTAGAGCACTTCCTTGGTAAGGAAGAGGTCACCGGTTCG
>DAIAVG010000300.1 GCA_027445725.1 Acidithiobacillus sp. | reverse complement strand
GTCCATGCCCTGGGAGACCATTCTGCACATCTGAAAAATCCAGAATACAACGCCGCTCAGTTACCGCTTACCTACGAATGGTGTCATTGCCAGACCCCCGGATAGCCATCCGCTGGTCTGAATCCTGACAACACGAGCAAACACAGGCACTGCAGCGCATGATGTGCCGTGAATTTGGGCACTTCGCCCAAAATTCGCCCAAGTGAACCCCAAAAACACCATTGGCGACTGGTCACGACAGGGCATCGTTACGCAGCAACGCCGTTCATTCGCCAAGGCCTTGCCCTTGCTTCGTTGTCGCGCCCTATGGCCGTTTACCTGGGCATCCCCAGATGGATCAGAATGGCCGTCTCCACGGCGGTCATGTCCGCCTTGCTCAAACTCCCCATCGGGTTTTTCAGGCGGCTCTTGTCTGCCGTCATGATCTGATCCGCCATCGCTTTGCCGGGCTTGCCGGAAAGCGTGACCAACGCCTCCCCCGGATATTGGCGGCCGGTATTGCTGGTCAGCGGCACCACGACCACCCGCGCCAGATTCCGGTTAGCCGCGTCATTGCTGACGATCACGGCGGGCCGGGTCTTGCGGATCTCGCTGCCTACCGACGGATCAAACTCCACCCACCAGAGACCTCACCGCGCTTCATCGGCCAGGTCCGCCAGCAGGGCAGTACACCAGGCCTGTGCTTCCGTCTCCCGCTCCTGATCGGCGGCCATCGCCTGATAGCCCTCGTCCAGTGCCGTATCGAGCACATGCGGCCGGAGCAGGTCCTCGATGTACTGGCTCATGTGCCGCCTGCCGACGGTCCGGTGCAGCCCGTCGTACACGCTTTCATCCAGGGAGATGGTCATTTTCTTGTGCATGGCACCCTTTTTTATACATCTTACGTAATGCCATTATAGCACGCTTTGTCGCCTCACCTCACACCAGTCCTGGGTTTCCGCACGGCCCGCTGGCGGGGTTTTCCGCCATGGAGGATTAGTTCCGCAGCGGCCGCAGGGCGATGAGATTCTCCAGCAGGACCAGGCTCATCCCGGTAGCGGCTGTCAGCCGTCTCATGCGCTCGGCCTCGTAGGCCGAATCGATCAAATATTGACAGAGATCCAGTAGGCGCAGCAGCACCCCAGTGCAGATGCCGATAGGGTCACCCACTGCCCGGGCGGCAATTTCGATTTCCTCGGGGAAGGCGCCACGCAGAAAACTCATGCCGGCGGCCACATGGACTTCGCCGATGCGCCGCTGGCGGGCCATGAACGGTTCTCCGTAATCGCCGGAGAAGAGTTCCGTGAGCTAGGCGATATGGGTCTTTTTCAGTTGCTCCACGCGGCCTTCCACATGGGGGCGGGTGCGTTCGTCAGCCAGCAGGCGCCCATAGAAGCGGTCCGTGAGTTCGGGCAGGCGTGGCACCAGATGTTGGCCGAGATGGCGGAGATGCTCCTCGTCCTCCGGGGAAAAACCGCTGATGTGGATAAAGGTCTGAACATCGCTGGGGTTTGCGCTCATGGGCCTTCCCTGTCCGGTCTAAGCCATTTCCAGCACTTGCCCCATGCGCTCGGCGAGCATGCAGGAGGCGGCGACGACGCTGTTCCAATCGCCCTTCACATCGAGGAAGAGGGCGAGAATGCCATCCCCGCCGGCGGGGAGGAAAAGATGGCGATAGCGGCAATCCCCGAGCAGAATATATTCCGTGGTGCAAGTATCGCGAGACTCGGCCCAGCGATCGCCGAGGGAGATGAGGGCCGCCCCCAGGGTGCCGAGGAGATCCTCATCCACGGCCGGGGGCAACTGCGTGAGCATGACGATGCCGTCCCGGCTCATGAGGGCCCAGCCCTGCACGGTAGGGAAACGTTGCATCAACTCCCGGGCTTCCTGGCGACAAGCTGCCGATTTGTCCATCTCTTCTCCCTGGCCCGCAAGGGGCCGCATCCCGTGGCTCCTGGTTGATCAGGAAAATGGCAATCTCTTATTGGCTCCCTGTGGAATCAGTTAGACGATTTTCTGCGGATGCCAAGGTCCTGATAACTTGCCGTGTTCATGTCCCGGACACCCTGCCCCGGGTATCCGGGCGAGCATGGGGCCTTTCCTCCCATCTTGGTCTGATACATCGAGGCGTCAGCAATCCGGCCCTCCTCGTTTGATGAGACTCTCACAATAGACCGTTTTTGAGAGTCTTCGGCTGGTGATGGTTACCTCCTCATAGTTAATCAATGTGTTGCAATTCTCGAAAATCATGCTCAAAAACGGTTACGTTTTCCCGCCATGATGACGAGTTTTGAGAACATACTGGCCAAGTCGCCGAACGTCCGCTCCCGCTGCCCTGCCGCCGTTGGCAGCTTGATCACTGATTGCGGCCGTTCATTGGCGGTGATACATA
>DAIAVG010000299.1 GCA_027445725.1 Acidithiobacillus sp. | reverse complement strand
ATAGCACCTAGCAGCAGGCTGTAAAGATTACCGGGAATGCGGTAGCTCGCTCCGCCGTTCGCGCCGGTCCGTTGTGCCCGCCCGCGACCGACTCCGGCACCGGCACCCACGCCGGGCAGCAGTCCGCCCTGGGCCACCGCGATCAAGGATTGCTCGCGCGCCAGGGCCGCCCGCGCCGCCTGCACATCCGGGTTGGCCTGCATGGCCTGCCGGATATAGTCATTCAACGGCGCCGAACGAAAGAGTAACCACCAGGCCTGTGCCTCTCGCGTGGTCCACTGGACCTGCTGCTGGGCACCGTGCAGCTTTATGGGGCGGGCGTTATAGGTCTTGGGCGCCAGCACGGCAGGTGCAGTCAGCTGCGGCCCGACAGCGCAGCCCGCCGCAGCGACAACCCCGAGCAGGACACCCAGCCGGGCCATACCCGGAGCTGAACGCCCCGCTTTCTGCCACCCCTGGTCGTGCAGACACCTGGCGTTTTTCATGCAAAACCCTCACTCAGTCTATATACGGGAATAAGCGGCGCTATCCGCAAGCACCGAGAGGGCAACTCCCTGCGCAGCCGTCGCAACAGGGAAAAATGGTAGCGGGAATGCCTGTAACAATCTTTGCTGCAGGCCTGTTAAAACGTAACAGACTGTCACTTTGGCGCCGGTCGGGAGGCTTTGTTACATTTGGCCTTGGCCCACCCGAGAACAACGGGTTAGAGTGTGCATATGGACACACAGAAACAGATTTTGGTAGTCGACGATGACCTGCGCCTGCGCAGCTTGGTGGAGTCGCACCTGCAGGGTTTTGGCTTTGCGGTGCGTGGCATCAATGATGGTCGGCAGATCGACAGTCTGCTTGCCGAAACACCTGTTGATCTGATCGTTCTCGATCTGGGGCTGCCCCATGAAGACGGCCTGCAAATCTGCCGACGGCTGCGCCAGCATCATGATGTCCCCATCCTCATGCTCACCGCGCGCGGCGATGAAATAGACCGCATCCTGGGCCTGGAGATGGGCGCCGACGACTATCTCGCCAAGCCTTTTCATCCCCGCGAACTGGTGGCCCGCATCCAGGCGATTCTGCGCCGCACCCACGCCGCCGCACCCCGCCTCGGAGCGGTAACGGCCCCCTTCCAATGCGGCCCCTTCACCGTGGACATGGGCCGGCAAGAGATTCAACTTGGCGGGCAAACCTTGTCTCTCACCAGCGCCGAGTTCCAGACCCTGGCGACGCTCATTCAGCATGAAGGCCAGCCTCTGACCCGCGAAAAGCTCATGTGGCTGACCCGCGGCCGCCAGCTCGAAAGCGACGACCGCAGCATTGATATGCAGATTTCCCGCCTGCGCCGCCTGCTCGACAGTATCCCCGGCCGACCCCGGCATATCCGCACGGTCTGGGGTCATGGCTACCTGTTTGTCGCGGAGCCCTGAGCATGCGCAGCTTCTGGCCGCGCAGCACCCTGTGGCGGACCGTGCTCCTGCTGGCGGTTCTGCTGCTGGGGACCCAGGGCGCCGTCTATGTCCTGTTTCATCAATACGTGCTGAATCCTGCCGCCGAACGCTTCGCGGAATTTCTCTGGCAGACTGACCACGCCCTGATTGCCGCCGGCGCCGATCACACACCTACCGGTACCCTGCAATGGCGGTCGCCCCATGATTTGCCGGGCGCGCCCGCCAGCAACTATTTTTTGCGCCAAAGCGCCGGTTACCTCGCGCACATTGCCCCCGGCGCGGCGCTACGGGTCGGCCCCAGCGATGCCGATGCCACCTGGATGTGGATTCGCGGCAGCCACCATCAGCCCTGGCTGGGCATGCGCGTCTCCCCCATGAATTTCGGCGGACAGGGCTTCATGTTTATGCGCCTCGGCGTCATCGCCCTCTGTACCCTGCTCGGCGCTTGGCTCATCGTCCGCCAGATCAACCGCCCCCTGGCCCGACTGGCGGCGGAAGCGCCGCGCATTGGCCGGGGCGATATGCCGGAGTCTCTGGAACCCATTGGCGGCCCTCTGGAGGTGTGTCATCTGGAGCAGGCCATCACCAGTATGGCTAACGATCTGCACCGCCTGCACGAAGAACGCACCCTGCTGCTCACCGGTATTTCCCACGAACTACGCACCCCCCTGTCGCGCCTGCTGCTGACCCTGCACCTTCAGGATCACGATCTGCTGGCCGAAAAAGCGGCCATGCTGGTGGACGTCAGCGAAATGGATGAGACCATCGACAAGTTTCTGACCCTGGTGCGCAGCGGAGACCAGGAAAAAGTCATCCAGGTGGAGGTGCGCGACTGGGTGGCCGAAATGGCCGAGACGGCACGGGAACGCTATGGTCTGGGGGTACGGGTAGAGCATCCTGCCGGGGCGGTCGTCCTGCCGCCCCTGCGCTG
>DAIAVG010000298.1 GCA_027445725.1 Acidithiobacillus sp. | reverse complement strand
CGGTTTTCCCGGTCGATGGCGACAATATGATGCAAGCGGGCCAGACTGAGAAGCACCGCATCACGGATCGGGCGCGCGCCCCCGGAAAGGCCCGTACCCGCGCCACGCGGCACCACCGCCACGCCGTGGCGCTGACAGATTTGCAAGACCGCCTGTACGCCCTCCCGGTCCGTGGGCAATGCCACACAAAGCGGCAACTCGCGCAGTGCAGCGAGGCCGTCGCATTCATATGGCCGTAAATCTTCCGCACCATGCAAGACCGCATCCGCGGACAAGGCCGCCTGCAATTCCGCAAGGAGAGCGGTAGGGTAGGGGGACGCGGGCATGCTGGGCCGGCACCTCACGCAGGAGCGTCGCCGCGCAAGCGGCGGCGGGCGAGGGCGAGGCTCCCTGCATCCCCCACATTGCCGGGGAAAATCACCACCGGCAGTTGGGGGGTGCGAGGGTGATCGGCGGGGCAGACCACCACCGAGCAGCCCGGCAGTATCTGCCCCATGACCCGCGCCATGCGCAGGGCGAGGCCGTCGCTGAGGATATCGTTGGAAGTGATACCGCCCTTGCTGATGAGGAAACCGAGATCCTCCGGCAAGCTTCGGACAACCTCCATCAAGAAGGCCGACACCGCCTCCCCAAAGGCCAGACGGGCAGCTTGATCGGCAAAACGGCGCTCACCACGGCTGGTGTAGATGACGACATCCAGCCCTTTGCCGTGAGCCGCCGCCGCTCGCCGCACAATGGCCTCCAACTGTGCAGGGCGCTGCGTGCCCGCACAACGGTCTACATCGACCTCTATAGCCTCCAAACCGGGTTCCAGGAGCAGACATTCCAGTTGCTCCGTGGTTTTGTGCACGTGCGAGCCGACGACGATGGCACCGGCCCGGCTACCGCGCACCAGTTGCGCCATATCCTTGGCCGCCACAGGTTGCGGCGGCAAGTCCGCCAACGCCGTCAACAGGCTGGCGGCACTACGGAAGAGAAAGCGCCTGCCTTGTGCCGCGGCAGCCCGTAAATCCCGGGCAAAGGCGGCGAGGTCCGCAGGTTCCACCGCATCCACCACGGCGCAAACGTTGTCCCTCAGGGCCAGAAGGCGCGGCAGGCAGCCCGCGCGCAACTCCGCCAGCGTGAAGCGCTCCACCGCCGCCGCCGGAATCCGTCCCTGGGTCTTCTCCTCCACGTAGTCCGGCAGAAAGCCGTGATGAAAGGTAAACACCGAATCCTTCGCAAATTCGGTTTCATGGGCGGGCGTCTCCACACCGTTCTGGCGCACATAATGCACGCCGTCCCGCGTGATGCGTCCGCCCTCAAAAAAGGCGGGAATGAGAAAATGGGCGTCGAAGGGCCCCAACTCTTCGGCCATCACGTCGGTTTCCACCGGATAATGACCGCGCAAGGTGGAGTCGGAACGACTCACCAGAATAGGCCGCACCGCCCGCCCCGCCGCCGCTGCTCGATCCAGTGCCACCCGCAGATTCCGGCAGATGTCGCGGGTGACCGCCGCCGCCCGCTCCCCCACCATGCCCCGGGTGTTGCTGAGGATGAAAAAGAGCGGAGCCGCATCGCGCAGAGCGATGACCAGCGTTTCCACATCCCAGCGCGTGAGCAGCAGGCACGAATGCACCGTCTGCGAACCCGTGGGGTCGTCATCGATGACGATGATTTTATTGTCGGCGTCGGCCATCCGCTACCATCCTTATCCGGCGTCGAGGCCGTGGATTTTATCGACGATGCTCTCCACGGTAATCCCGTTGAAGGCCATGAGTTCGGCCGGGGTGGCCGTGGTCTCACCGCGCAACCAGGCCAGCACATCGCGCTGCCTTGCCCGGCTGCGCAGCAGCACCGGCTCCAGCGCCCCGGAAGTACCGCCGCTGATACCTAACAGCACCTCCCCGATGAAGAGGTCGTGGAACTCGGTGTCGCACATGAAGCCCTTATCGGCCTCGGAAACCGTGTGCGCGGCCACATCTGCCGGGCGGTAAAGCTGGCGGGGGTTGATCACCGACAGGATTCGCACCCGGTATCCTTCCTTCTCCAGCACCTGACTGGCCGCGAAAACCGGTAGCAGGACCATATCGCCGGTCACTGCCAGGGTCACGGTGCCACGGTTGCCCGTACCCGCATCATGCAAGAGCGCCGCTCCCTTGCGCACCGCCTCCCGCGCCTGTGTCATGGTCAGCCGTACCGGCAGCGGACTCTTGGAAGCGATAATGACCATCGACTTGTTGACGCTGTTCACTGCGTACTCGTAGGCGGCCTGAATGGCGTTGGCATCCGTGGGATAAAGCAGGAAGACATTGCCGTTGCGCATCTGAGCGGCAAAGTAGTTCTCGATCTCCGGGCGCTGGTGGGTCCAACCGTTGCGACCCTGCTCCAGGGCTCCGGCGGTGAACATGCAGACC
>DAIAVG010000297.1 GCA_027445725.1 Acidithiobacillus sp. | reverse complement strand
ACCCATGCCACTGACGACAATACGGCCGGGGCAGCTCAGGAGGAGCTGGCAGGCCCCCACAAAATCCGTGTCAAGACGTGCTTCCAGTGCCGCCACCGCCGCCGCCTCCAGGCGCAACACATCCCGGCCGGTGGCCAGCAGACTTTCTGGCGTTACGGTCAATTCAGTCACCGGCAGTCGTCAATTCGCATGGGCGGGATTCTGCCTCTGGATGGCTTCATAGACCGCACGGCAGTGGGGATGCGCGGTCATGACCTTGTCCACATCCGCAAATGAAGCGTTCTGCAGCAATTTCCAGCATTTCAGGTTTTCGGCAGCCAGCGCGTCAGGATGCCGGGCGTACCAACCCGTACTGTCATGGGGGGCTGCAGCATCGCCTACCTGCCCGCGTGCCCACCATAAGAGCAAGGCAAAGAGCGCAAGAGCACCGATAACAACCAAGGCGTACACAATCTTCATAAATATGCTGGTTAACCTGAATAGGGTTGGATCACACTTCTTCCTGATACTGCTGGTTCAACAACTGCACCAATCGCTCTTCACGCATGACGATGTCCGCCATCAACGCAGCACTTATGGCCTCCCACATCGCCCGTAAGGAGGCAAGGTCTGCCCCGTCGCTAAGCTGGTCTGCAATTTCGCTGACCTTTTCCAGCGACTCACGGGTCTGCAGACTGGTGCTCAGGGCATTCTTGATTTGTTCCCGGGGGTGTGGAATCCAACTCCGGTCACTTCCATAGGAGCGCAGGCGTTCCCCGAATTCGAGCACCCGTTTGTGCAACTTGCCCGATAAGCCGATCTGGCTGCTGCGCAGATCTCCCCAGACCGCCAGATCCATGAGCAAGCCCCACTCCCGGCGCCAGCGGTCACGCAAGCCGGCATCCACACTAACCGCCGCCTTCACCGCTGCCGGATCAAAGTCCATGCGAGGCCTCCGCACAATCACGCCGGGCCGCCCGCAACCGGTCTGGTGTGCCCACATCTGTCCATTTTCCTTGATACAAGGTCCCCTCCACCACACCCGCTGCAATCCATTGCCGCAGCCAAGGGGCCAGAGGAGCCGACTGCTCGGGAAAGCCCCGCAACAACTCCGGGTCAAGACGCGCGATACCTGCGTAAGTATGACGTTCTTCGCCCGCCAAAGCCACCATGCCGGCAGACAATGCGAAATCTCCCTGCGGGTGCTGCATCGGGTTAGGCACCAGCACCAGATGCACGCGCGCAAGTGAAGGCTGGCAGAGCTGTGCCCAGGGAAAGTCCGTGCAAATGTCGCCATTCACCAGCAAAAAAGGGCAGCTCCCCAATAAGGGCAGGGCACGAACAAGAGCGCCGCCCGTCTCCAGACGGGCCTCACGCTCATCGCTGTAAGTGATCCTCAATCCCTGCCAATTTTGACCCAAGGCCTGCATGATCGCATCACCCAGATGCCCGACATTAATGACCACATCGCGAATGCCCGCCGCAGCCAGCGAATCCAGGTGGCGCACGATAAGGGGTTTGCCGGCAACCTCCAGCAAGGGCTTCGGGACATGATCGGTAAGCGGCCTGAGTCGCTCGCCCCGACCCGCAGCCAGGATCATCGCACGGGTAACGGGGGTTGCCATGGGGCAAAAAGCTCCTGATAAGACTGCAACTGCGGATCAGCGTCCAGGGCATCCACGACATAGGCCCAGAATTGCGGCAGGAAATCGAGATAACTCGATTTTCCATCCCGGTAAGCCAGGCGACAGAAAATGCCGAGAATCTTCAGGTTACGCTGGAGAGCCATACGCCCGACACCCAGCAGAAAGCTCGCGGACGACGGCAAGGCAGCACCATGCTGATGCGCCGCCGTCAAAAAATTCAGGGCCCACGCGTCCCTTTGCGTCCGTCCCCAATCCCAATAACGATCCCAGAGCAGAGAAGCCAAGTCATAGGTCCATGGCCCGCGCACGGCATCCTGAAAATCAATCATGGCCAACAGCCCGGTGTCCTGCTGAATAATAAGATTGCGCGCGTGAAAATCCCGGTGGACCCAGACCTGCGGCTGCGCGGCTGCGCTCTCCCGCAATACGGCAAAAAGTGCCTGCAGAAAATCTGCCTGCGACCGGTCCAGAATCATGCCAAGATGCCTGCCCAGATACCAGTCCGTAAACAGGGTCGATTCGTCCTTCATACGGGCAGTCGAAAACGACGGCAGTGGGGGCAGCGCCACCCGTCCCTGCCCGGCCCGCTGCAAACGGAGAATCAGGGCCATCGCCCGCTGCATCCACCGGTCCGCGTCCCCGCCCGCATCCAGGAGCGCCCTGAGATCGGTTTTGCCCAGATCTTCCAACAGCACAAAGCCGGGGTCTGTCCGGGCGGCCAACACCCTGGGCACCGGCAGGTTCGCGCGGGAGAATCGATGCTGTACCCGCAAA
>DAIAVG010000296.1 GCA_027445725.1 Acidithiobacillus sp. | reverse complement strand
CATTATGCCCGTGGTGCTGCCGGAAGTTCTGGACGTGCATCTTGTATCGGCGGTTCGGGATGGTGTTGCGCTGAACGGGGTGGATTCGCGGACGAATGAATATAAGTTGACCATGGGGAGCGACATGGAGCGTCGCAAAATGGAAAACCGGGTACTGATGGATGTTGAGCGCGCGCGTGGCATTTACCCAACCTTTACTCAGGAAGGGCCTCAAGTTGGTGATCTCGTGCGTTTTGAGCCGTATGAACCTGGTGTAACGAGCATGTCCTTTTCGGGGCGTGTCATTGCGGCACTGGATACCAATACCGGCGATGTGCGTTATCACCTGCGGGCGGAGACGGGGCCAGAAAATGGCGCTGAGGCGCGGGTGTATGGCCGGGATGGACAGTTCCGTGGGATCGCTCTGGAGCAGGCCGTGGGATTCGACCGGGCTCTCGCTCCAGAGGCAGAGAAAGCCCCCCGGATTCAGGTCGGGGACTTCGTGGTAACCCAGAGCAATCAATTCGGGGCAGACTGGAATACTTCCTCCATTGTTACCCGCATCGATGACTCCGAAGTCCGGTTGCAAGACCTCTACCGCTCCGGCCAGGAGTGGGAAGTCTCCCCAGCCGGGCGAAAGATGGCTCGTGAGGACTTTGATGCGGCGCTCCGTCATCAGGTCAGTGGCGTGGTGCCACCGGAGATCGCATCAGAAAAGCTTGACTCTGCCGCCAGCCGGGACCGATTCATTGGTGCGGTCCGGGCTTTTGATACCGAACACAGTCTCCTGTACGGCAAGGAATCAGCCCTTTTGACAAAAGTCCCCGACGAAGTGCGGACATTTCTGGGCGTACAGCAGGCGTCGGTGACAGACAATCTGCTCCGCAGCAGCGAAGAAAAGCGCTTTTTCTCGGACAAGATGCAGGAACTACGGGAGATCATCCGGCAGATGCCGGCGACCTATGAGAACGACGGCATGCCGGACAGCGAGCGCCCAGTCTCCTTGCGCTACTTCGGCCCCAATGGTGCCCAGTGGTTCATCCTTGAGAAGGATCGCGGAGATCCGGAAAACGAGGGACACGGTCCCACGGTGCTTGGCTTGCCAGATCAGACCCAAGCCTTTGGCCTGGCAGACCTTGGTATGGGATACCCGGAACTGGGATATATCAACATCCCGGAGATCACCCGTGCCGGGGCAGAACTGGACTACCATTTCACCCCAGCCACTCTCCTGGAGATCAAACGGGAGCACTACCCGGATCTGCTTCCACCCGAGCAACGCCCGGAAGATCACCGCAAGGAACAGGCGCTTCAGGAGTACCAGGCGTTTTACGCCCAGTTGCCGGAGCGGGAGGAGAAACTGGTAACGGAGATTCGCGAGCGCTCTGGGCGTCTCGCCCCAGCGGATTTCCGTGGCTTCTCCGACATGATGCGGGATTTCAGCAAGGGCGTGGACGATACTTTTGGGATCATCCGGGAGGGAGAAAACCGGGGAGCGTCGGCCCCGGAGCTGCGTTTGGCGCAGGCGCTCGCTACGGAAGGCATCTCCGACCTGCCCGCCGTCAAAACCGCTCATGATCAGGCAAGACGGCTTGGCGAACGGTTTCACGATCTGGATAAAGAGGTCCGGGCCAGCTTCAAGGCGCGGCTCAAGGAGCATGGCAAGGCATTGCTGGAGTCGGGCACGCTGCACGAGCCACAGGAGATCGTGCAGGCAACCTACTGGAAGCATGGGATCGAGGCAAACCCGAACAGCCCCATGATCGAAAAATTCACGGATGCAATTCGAGACAAGGATCTCAAAGCCATGATGGGACTCATTGGTCATAACAGCCTGAATCCTGCGTCCGAAGAAGCATTTTCCCGCCTGACGGGCGTGCCGCTCGGCAAGACACAGAGAGAGCGGGTTGTGCAACTGCGCGAGTGGGCCGGCCCGGAGCGCGTGACGGCGTTGGAACAGGCGCAGGCGGAGCAGACCCTTGCCCGGGAAGATGCGCGGAAAGTCCGGTCGCTATCGTCCGCATGGGAGAATCTCCAGCACCTGCGCGTCAACATGGGCCGCGATCGGGTCCTTGCCGGCCCCGCGTATGTTTCCGAGAAGGTCTCCGACGGGAAGGATCACGTCGTTTCCCGAAAGGAGGGTGCCGTGACGGCCTATTACCTCGCCAATCGGGAAACCGGTGAGCTCGCGGGGGTCCGCAAGGACCGCTTCACGGCCTTTGCCAAGGGCGTTCTGGCCCTTGATCCCGAGGGCGACGTGCGCAAAGCCATGGAGAGGGCTGGGCTATCCCAGCACCTGCCCCCGGTCGAACGGCAGGAGTCTCAGGACCCGTCCAGGTCTGCCGAGAAAACGCCAGAAACACCCAAACCCAATTCCTACGAGGAAAAGCAGAAGGCGCGTCAGGAGCGGTATCGTGTCCTG
>DAIAVG010000295.1 GCA_027445725.1 Acidithiobacillus sp. | reverse complement strand
CGGTGAGTCCTCAATGGTGAGCACCCGTTCCTCTTCGGGGATACAGGAGAGCAGGGCGTTCAGGAAGGTGGTTTTCCTGGAGGATGTTCCGCCGGAGACTATAGTGTAACCAAGGCGCCGCAAGCGTTTTCGCCGTTGTCGAGAGAAGTCGTTATTGTGGTGCGCCATCCACAAGGACCCCTCAATAGCGGTTTCCCGTCCCACGAGTCGTGCGGAATAATCATCAGCCTGGAGCTCTCGTCGGAGCGGGAACCAGAGCAGCGACGATTTGCCGACGAAGAACGCAGCCATGCACAAGGCGGCGACATATCGCTGATCCGATGTTCCGGCAACAAAAAAAACAACGGATGTGACCACCCCGGCGGAGAGTACAGGATAGAGGTAATTCAACGCGGTATGGCCATGGCGCAGATGTCCCAGTTCGTGCCCCAGAACATAACGGCGCACATCAGCCGGAGCCTCTTGCATCAGCTTGCGGGACAGAAGGATGAAGTGCATATAGGACCAGATGCCGTAACCCTTGCTCGCGGGCCACCATTGGGGAAATACTTTAATCCGAGGAACCAGCCTGCTGAATAGAGACTTCCAACCGCGCACCCCAGCCTCTTTGGCCATAAGATTTTGCAGCTCCTGTTCCCATTCCGCGCGGTCTGCCAAGGGGTCGGATGCAGCGTGTGCAGTTTCGCCCCACATAAAGGTGAGCCCTGCGATAATGATGGCCACCCCCGCTACAATAGGCGCGACGGTACCTGATAGGTCCTGGTATATGCTACTCAAGAAACCATCCCATGGGAGGCCGCTGCCACCACCAGCCACACCAAAATTAGCAGTAGCGGTATTCACTCCGTTCAGCGCGGTGCTTCTTCCGGCAGTAAAATAATTGACCAGCTCCGCAGCCCCTAGCGCCAGGGAAAGGCCGATGACAATTTTCGTCGCCGTGCCAAAGTGGCCTTTGGCTTCGTTGAAAGGGATGACCGTCGCCAGCGTCGGTAGGATAGCGGCGAGGATAAGCGGCAAAAAATAGATCGAGTGACTCATTACGCTGAAAGTAAACATGGTGCGGCGACCTCCATAACGGGTGTTGTACTGGGTTGTGATGCGTTGTTATCGATGTGGATATTGCGAAAACGGTAGGAGCCGTCTTCGCGGACTCCCTCCAGGGCGAGGATGTTGCTGATAACGCGGTGACCATCCCGGTTTTTCCGCATCTGGATGACATAATGGATGGTGCTGCCGATGGTTTGGCGGATGGCGGCGTGCGGCCAGTCCACCCCGGCGCGCAGAACCAGCGTTTCCAATCGTTCCAGCGCCTGCAAGGGGTTGTTGGCGTGAATGGAGGTCAGGGACCCGTCGTGCCCGGTATTGCAGGCGTCCAGCATGTCCAGTGCTTCCGCCCCGCGCACCTCGCCGATGATGATACGATCGGGACGGAAACGCAGCGCCAGTCGAATCAGGTCTCGCGTGGTGATTCCCAGCGTTTCGCTGACGACCAGTCGCACCAGATTGGGTGAGGAGGGCTCCAGTTCCGGTGAGTCCTCAATGGTGAGCACCCGTTCCTCTTCGGGGATACAGGAGAGCAGGGCGTTCAGGAAGGTGGTTTTCCCGGAGGATGTTCCGCCGGAGACTATAATGGTTTTCCGTTTGCTGACCACCAGACGAAGCCATTCCATTAGTTCTTCGCGGGTTGTGGGGTCCGGAATTTCGTCGGGCACGCCGAATACCGCATTTCTGGCATAGTTTTCCAAAGGAACATGCACCTGGACCTTACGGCGGATGGACATGCTGGTGCCCATCCACGACGTGGGTGACATGGCGATAGCGATGCGCAAGCCCCATCGGTAGACGGTCAGGATGGAGCCTTCCCCGCCGGTGTTACGGGTTATTTTCGCCAGCATCACCGCAAGGTTTTCCAGACATTGTGCTTCAACGGTTTCCGGGACGCGCATCAGTTGGCCATGACGTTCAATCCAAATGTCGTCATGGCGGTTAATCATGACTTCCGCAACACCTTCTATGGGCGGTTTCCCGTCGATGCCTGGCACACCGAGATAGGGCAGGATGCCGCTCAAATAGATTTTGAGCAGTCGATCTTGCGATTCATCGTTGGTCAGTTGTTCGTCTTCCACAAAGTCACTCCGCTTACAGAATATTGCACGCTGAGATTGTATTCCCCATTCAATCGCATTTTATCTCCCAAAAAACGTCACTTCGCCGACGTTATGGATGAGTTGTTGTGATCGTAAAAATGCGATCATTCAAAAACAGGCGCGGTCATAACTTCGGGGTAACCTGAATGGAGGATAACTTGTTGCCAAGGATCGGGAGGTTTCATGCAAACAGAGGAATCTCGGAATATCACACGCGCCAATACGGCTGGCGCTGGATTACGGGCATGGATTGCGGCTGC
>DAIAVG010000294.1 GCA_027445725.1 Acidithiobacillus sp. | reverse complement strand
GCTCAGCATCGAGCTCGTTTTCCTGACTCAGGTCGACCGGGCTATGCATCAGGCTGCAGGACGGGGCTACCCAGAGGCGATCGCCCAGGGCCTGGTGGGCTGGGGCGAGGAGTTCCAAGGCGGCATCGAGGTCGGTGCGCCACACGTTGCGTCCGTCTACCACCCCCAGGGACAACACCTTGTCGGCCGGATAGTCGGCGACGAAGGCATCGCGCTGGGCCGGGGCGCGGCGCAGGTCGAGATGCAGACCAGCAACCGGCAGGGCCTTGAGGCGGGCGGCATGTTCCGCGACGGATTCGAAGTAGGTGGCCAACAGGATCTTGGGGGATTTCCCTTGACTCAACTGGGCGTAGGCCTGGTCCAGCGCCTGCAGCCATTCTGCCGGGAGATCGAGGACCAACGCCGGTTCGTCCATCTGCACCCAGTCCACGCCCTGCTCCGCCAGTTTGGCGAGGATTTCGGCATAGACGGGCAGAATCTTGGGTAACAGACTCAAACGGTCAAAGCCGCTGTGGCGGGGCGCCTCGCCGTGCCCGGTGCAGCCCTCGTCATGGCGATGGCCGACCTCGCCGTGGGTGCTGTCCAAGTCCTTTTCCTTGCCCAACCACAGATAGGTGAGGGGGCCGACCAGGACGGGTTTGGCCTGCAGATCCAGGGCTTGGGCCTCTTTGACCTGCGCAAAAAGACGGTCGCTGCTGAGGCGGAAATCCATGCCCGCGTGGAATTCGGGGACGATGTAGTGGTAATTGGTGTCAAACCACTTGGTCATCTCCATAGCGGGCTGGGTCTTGGAACCACGGGCCATGGCAAAGAAGGTATCGCGATCGACTTGGCCACCGGAGAAGCCATAACGGGGGGGAATGGCACCCAGGGTGCAGCTCATGTCGAGCATCTGGTCGTAGAAGGTAAAGTCGCCCACGGGGACCAGATCGACGCCACAGGTCTGCTGAATCCGCCAGTGCCGCTCCCGGAGCTGTGCACCCCGGGCCTCCAGTTCGGCACCGTCGATCTCGCCGGACCAGTAGGCCTCAGTGGCCTTCTTCAGCTCACGCTTGTGGCCAATGCGGGGAAAACCAAGATTGTGCACCCGGGTCATGTCATCACTCCTTTGCCAAAATTGCCGCCATGATGCCCCGCCAACCGGCGGCGCTCAAGGGGAAAATTTTGACGAGGGAGATGAATCCCCTTCATGCTCGGGAATTTAGTCGAGACGGAAGCCGCGGTGGATGGCGACAATGCCGCCGGAAAGATTGTGTACGTCTACCCGGGCGAAGCCGGCATCTTCCATCATCATGCGGAAGCTTTCCTGATCGGGAAAGCGGCGAATGGACTCGACCAGATATTGATAGCTTTCGCGGTCTTTGGCGACAATTTCCCCAATTTTTGGCAACAGATTGAAGGAGTAGAGGTCATAGAGGCTTTGCAGACCGGGCCAACGGGGGTGGGAAAACTCCAGGATCAGTGCGCGGCCGCCGGTCTTGAGAACCCGATAGATCTCCGCCAAGGCACGCTCGGGATGGGTCATGTTGCGGATACCAAAGGCCAGGGTGACGAGGTCGAACTGTTGATCGGGAAACGGCAGTTCCTCAGCATTGGCCTCGACGAATTCCACTCCCGCCAGCACCCCCCTGTCGGCCAGACGTCTCTCCCCCACGGCGAGCATGTCCGGATTGATGTCCGAGACGACAATGCGGCCATGCGGTTGCAGGCGTTTGTGCATCAGCAGCGCCAGGTCGCCGGTGCCGCCTGCCAGATCCAGTACCTGCTGCCCCGGGCGCGGGCGGGCAAGGTCGATGGCATAGCGTTTCCACAGCCGATGTACACCCAGGGACATCAGGTCGTTCATCAAGTCGTAGCGGCCAGCAACGCTGCTGAAAACACCACGTACCATGCCTTCCTTCTCTGTCTCCGGGACTTCTTGGTAACCAAAGTGGGTGGTGCTGGGTTCAGGCGCGTTCTCTGGTAGATCCTGGTCCGTCATTCCTTCCTCCGTCACAATGTGCGCAGCAGCAGGCTGCCCTTTTCACTCAGATAGGTGCGGAGCAGATCAGCAAAATCTGCCCGCACCGAGCCCGCCACTTCCGGCAACTCCATCAGAACGGCGGTCCACAAGCGCAGTTTGCCCAGACTTTCCCAGCGCGGCAATGGCCGCAACGCATGCAGGATCTCCATACGCATGAACAAGGGCGCCAAGGCAGCGTCCACCAGGCTGAAGCGCTCGCCGGCGAAGAAGGGACCATTCTTCATTGCCGCCTCCAGTCGCTCCAGCTTGTTGAAGAGCTGGCGGTGTGCCGCAGTGAAACGTTCTTCCCCTTGTGCCACCATCATCTGAAATTGATCCCCCAGGGCCTCGCCCCCCAGGGCGATCCAAGACCGATGGCGCGCTCGCTCCAGCGGATCTTCGGGATGCAGCGCCGGC
>DAIAVG010000293.1 GCA_027445725.1 Acidithiobacillus sp. | reverse complement strand
AGAATACCGAGTACATTATGGCTTATCATCCGCTCCCCCCACCCATTTTTCTGGGCTGATTATCGATTCATAGAGAAATCGTACTAACACCCTGCATCTTACGTTAGACTCTGCACATTAACTCTGGGTGATAACGTGTTCATAGCATTAAAACATAATCCACGAATCAGCAAAAGGCATTCAATAATCACACACAATAAACAATAATATATTGTATTTATTAATTATTTTCACTAAAAATTCGACATAATGACTTCAACACGAGCAATTATAGTGAACAGCATCGCTACATATTGACATCAGCGCGGAGCGCGGTAACATCGTGCCATAGCATAGATTATATAATTCTCCATATTGGAGGGAGCGAATATGTGGCTGAACCTACTAGCCCAGCCTGCGGCGTGCGGTGCGGGCCAGGCACTAAAGTGCTACGCGTTGGGAAGATCACCTTCTGATATCTCCAGAGGATGGCGGGAACAAGGCTGGTTCCGACAAATCAAGGTCTATCGCCTGCACCGCCACTGCAAAGGCTGGCGGACCACGTCCTGGTGGCGCTACCCTACGGGACGCTGGCCTGCCCCGCCCAGAGAATTGATCGTCCGGGCGCAGCGCGAGGCAACATCCGGGAATCCACACCCCTACTGCATCACGACGTCCTCGCAACTCGCGATGAGCCTCCTCTGCAACCCCACTCCTACCCAGATCGCGTTATTCCACCTGGAAATCACCAGGGAGCTGAGCAATACGGAACTCAAGAATATTCAGGCAGAGTTGCTTATTCTCTACACAGCTCTCGAAACCGAAGAACCTTTTCATCCCGAGCTCACCCCAACTGACTTGCGTATTGCACAAATGCTCGTGGAGGGTATCGGTCAAAACGAGATTGCGACCCAGATTGGCCAAAGTGAAAGTACTATCCGCTCCCGGATCGCCGTCATGTGTAGACGGCATGGAGTACCCAACCGGCGGATGCTCCTGGCACGCCTGCTCAAAACCATCCAAAACAAAAGACCCGGCAGCAAGCGATCCTTCCCTCACCAATCATCACGATCGGAGTGAAGAACATGCGCACTTTTACTCTGCGAATCAGCTTACTGTTGCTTCTGACCACTGGCCCCGCCTTTGCACTGGACGAACCCGGACAGGATTTACCCTTTCTGGGGCGCTACCCTGGCAGCGTCATTGACAGTTATAAAACCGCTCATTACGACGAGGCCACCATTCCCCTCGGGATTTTAGGCAAAAGGGGGTTCACCAAATCGGAGACCGTAAAGGGTCAGGTGACGTACATTCGTTACAAAGTACCTGAAGATCGCTCGCCGCTGGAGTTCATCCGCAACTACCAACAGGCATTACAGCGCGCGGGGTTCCACGTCTTGTGGCAATGTGCCGATCATGGCTGCAGAACCCCGGACGCAGATGTGGCAGCAACACTTTGGCGGGGCGCTCCAACCCGCTACACCGGCGGCGCGGAAATTTTCAACTTTGAGAATGGCCGCATGCTCAGTGCCGAACATCGCGCCACGGATGGTGTACGCACTATTGTATTTATCAACGACAACACCCTGTTTGGCCATTCTCAGGACGCCTCCGTGTACGCCGTGCAAATCAAACCCATGCAAAGCGGCATGGTCAGCAGCGATGCCGGACAGTTGACCAGCGAAAGCATGGCTGACGCCCTAATTCAGCAGGGACATTTCGCTATGCACTTACCCTTCGATTTCAATCAGGCGACCCTACGGCCGGATGCGCAGTCGACTCTGACGGCGCTGTCCCAGCTTATGGAGCAGCACCCCTCCCTCCGCATACGTCTGGAGGGGCACACAGATCAAGTGGGCTCTGCTGCATACAATAAGAAGCTGTCGCTAAATCGTGCCTTGGCCGTAAAATCGGCTTTAACAGCGCAGGGCATAGTTGGACAACGTATTGAGGTTACCGGATTTGGTGCCACACGCCCGATAGCCGGCAATGATACCGATGAGGGGCGCGCACAAAACCGCCGGGTTGAAGTAGTCGATCTCAGCCCTAGTGCCATCGCCGGTCTCCAGCCTGCAAATGCCGCCATCACGCCGGCTATTACCATCATACACCCACCATACGAGGCAGCGTCTATCACAGCAACGCCACCCCAATCACCGGGATATCTGCAGCCAATACCCCTGCTGTCGAACTGACCAACACCGCTGCAGACGCCGTTCGCAGCGAGACCAACTACCGGATACAGCAGGGTGCACGTGCCTGGGACAAGGCATATTTGGTAACTGATCCACCCTGCCTAGCTCATCATCACTGAGCGCGCCGAACAATCCGTTCGGCGCTTTTTTTGCCGTAATAGCCAACATTATCTGGCACATATATAAGTGAAAAAATAGCGCACAAACATGTTTACTTTAAAGTGACGGTCACCCGCTCGTCGCCCAATTACTGGCGATGCCGCGCCT
>DAIAVG010000292.1 GCA_027445725.1 Acidithiobacillus sp. | reverse complement strand
GGTCTGTTTGGTCTGGGGACCAGTATGGCGTTCGCCTCTGGTATGGAGACATCGGCGCCAGGATTGGTGCGCACTGCAATGACTGCGGGTGCCGTGGCAAGCCCTGCTGAGATAAAGAATTTTGCGACTGCGGTTCGGGGGATCAAGCCACTCAACGAACAGGTCCACAGCGCCCTGAGCCAGAAGGACATCACCGCCACCAAGCGGGAAGAATTGAAAAAATCCTACATGACCAGAGTAAACCGTATCCTTGCCAGTAATCATTTGACAGCGGAGCAGTACTCCAGCCTGCTCAAGCAGACGCAGAACGACCCGGCATTTGCCAGGCAGGTTGAAGCGGCTATGCAGTAAAGCCCCATTCCACCCATGCCCAAACTCAATTTGCCCCGTCCCGATTATTCTGCTCGCCGCAGTCGTCTGATGCAGAA
The DNA here is from genome assembly GCA_027445725.1 of Acidithiobacillus sp. Next base: position 2,018 of record DAIAVG010000292.1, on the reverse strand, counting down.
AATGCACGCTGCCGGTGTCGCGATTATACCCACCGCTACACCCAAGAGCCGTAACAGCGACGTGCAGTATCCGTTTCGTGGTGACAGCGACTTCTTGTACCTGACCGGCTTCGTGGAGCCCGAAGCCGTGCTGGTGTTGGTCCCAGGGCGCGCTGATGGGGAGCAGATCCTGTTCTGTCGTCCGCGTGACCCGGAGCGGGAAACCTGGGATGGGCGTCGTGCTGGGCTGGATGGTGCTCTTGAGCAATGTCAGGTGGATCGTTGTCTCTCGATTCATGACCTGAATGACGTCCTCCCACAACTGCTGGAAAATCGGGAATTACTGTTTTATCCCATGGGTCAGTCCACGGATTTCGACGCGCGGGTAATGCACTGGCGTAATGTCGCCAAGAGCAAGATTCGCCAGGGTGTGCGCTACCCGCTGGAAGTGGTCGATGTTGCTGATCTGATCCATGAGATGCGGCTGTTTAAGGATTCTGAAGAGATCGAAATCCTGCGGGCGGCGGTGGGGATCAGCGGCGCCGGTCATCGTCATGCCATGCGTCAGTGCCAGCCGGGTATGCTGGAGTACGAACTGGCCGCCGAGATCGAGCACGTTTTTCATCGCCTCGGGTCGCCCAGTGTGGCTTATCCCAGTATCGTCGGTGGCGGAGTCAACGGCTGTATTCTGCATTACACGGAAAATGATGCGGAACTGCGTGATGGCGATCTGGTACTGATTGATGCCGGTGCAGAGGTGGGTGCCTACGCCGGCGATATCACCCGAACCTTACCGGTCAATGGTGTTTTCAGTCCCGCACAACGGGAAATTTACGAAGTCGTTCTGGCCAGTCAGGAAGCGGGAATCGCGGCCGTACAGGCGGGGCGTCCCGTTGTGGATTATCATGACGAGGCCGTCAAGGTGCTGGTGGACGGCCTGCTGGATCTGAAAATACTTTCTGGTAGTCGCGATGGGGTTATTGAGCAGGGCAGCTATAAAGCCTTCTATATGCACCGGACAGGGCACTGGTTGGGCATGGATGTCCACGACGTCGGCCATTATCGCAGCGCGGATCGGTCCTGGCGGAAGTTGGAGGTGGGGATGATACTGACGGTAGAGCCAGGCCTGTACTTCTCCCCGGACAATCAGTCGGTACCAGAGCGTTGGCGCGGTATCGGGATTCGTATTGAGGACGACGTGCTGGTGACCGCCAGCGGGCCGGATGTCCTTTCAGGCGAAGTGCCAAAGCGCATAGCCGATGTGGAGGCAATGATGGCGGCCGGACCTGGCAGTGGGCGATAATTGTTTGCCGGGGCAGGCCTTGTTGCCGTTCAGAGACCGTTAGTCGACGGTGCCCGCGAGCGTACGAAACGCAATTTCGCCTGTTTTACCCCGAAGTCCATAGCGCGCTGGACACTACCCATCAGAATGTCGGCAGCCATGTGATAACGGGAATTCATGGTGTCCCAGACAACGCCATGAATCACTCGTCCAGAATGCAAAATGATATCTATGTGTTCACCACAGCGGTTGCCTCCATTCTTGAGGAAAAACAAATCCTGCGAAAGGGCGATCTGGTTGGGCCGGTTAGGGCCGCAGGCCGCAATATCCGGATCACTGCTGGTTTGGTCGGGAAGTGCGTTGTAAGCGGTTAATCGCCGCAGATAAAACACCTTTTGCTGCATGAGGAGTGCACCGTCGCTGCTGCGCTCAGGCTGAGCAGATTCTCCTGGGGACATGGATGACTGATTGTCCACCGCATTTTCTAACTGACTGTCCATCCGCTGAAGGTTGCTGGCATCCCCTGATAGCTTGTTGGGCAGTGGTACTGGTAATTCGCTTGGATTGAGCGCCAAGGCGTTGGGCAGCAAAAATGCGAACAGGGCAATACTCATCCCGGCAGATAATCGTCGTATCAAGTCTATCTCCTTATCTGAGCTGGCCTGTGGTGACCTACCCCAGCTTCAACGCCGCTGGCGTTTTTCTCAAAATATGAAACGGAACAATATATTACAAAAAATGTGGAAAAAATCAAGGA
>DAIAVG010000291.1 GCA_027445725.1 Acidithiobacillus sp. | reverse complement strand
CCACCGCATCGACAGCACGCTGTTGCTCCATCAAGGCGTCCATGCTGCGCAGAAGTTGCTGGTGGGTAATCGCTGTCACGGTGACATCCGGCAAGGCGACGGTTTCCACCCAGCGCAGTACGCCCAGTTTCGATTCGGGATCGCAGAGCCGGTTGAGGACCATCACCCGGATCAGAGCTTCCACATCGGTCGTATGGCGGGTCTTGCGGAACACCTGACGTAGGGCACTGAAGCCCAGATCCTTCCAGAGTTCGGTCAAGGCCCAGACATCGCCAAAAGCACGCGCTGTTTCAAAAGCGATGGATGGGGTAGAAATCGTTGGCGCCGGGGTGGGTACCTGGCCGCTGAGCTTCATCAGGCCCTGAATCACGGCATTCAACTGACTGTCGACCTGATCCAGCCGCCCAAGTGTGGCGACGGTACGCTTTTTGACCTTTCCGGCATCATCCCGGTAGGACTCGACAAGCTGCACGTAGCGGCGACTGCCGGAGGTGGTGATCTTCACATGTATGCCGCCGCTTTTGAAGAGCGTCGTGTTGGTCCTCCATAGCCACAGAAACGAACTATTATTTTCCACCACCCTCTGCCCAGATTTCTGCCTGAGCGCTCGTGATAGCAGGTGCCCGTAATTGACACACGGCCTTGCCACACCATTCCGGACCAATATCCAGTTGTTCCAGGGCGTGTTCCATCGTGATTCTGAACACAGGAGCCGCCTCCACCCCACCGAAATTCCAGAATTTATCACTATCCCGTAGGGTGACCGCCATCACCAGTTGGGGATCCCGACCAGGAGCAAAGCCAACAAAAGTCGCGTTGGTACGATGATGGAAAAATCCGTCCTTGCCATTGGCCAGATCCGCAGTTCCCGTCTTGCCAGCAACCGCATAGCCTGGGATGGCCGCAAGAATACCTGTGCCATCAGGTTCAGCCACGGTACGCAACCAACGCCGCAGGTCGTTGGCCACCCAAAATGGCATGACTCGACGCTTGCGCAGGGGTTCCCCCTTCACCAGAATCGGACGAATATGGTAGCCTCCATTGGCAATTGCAGCGTAGGCATCGGCCAACTGCAGCGTGGTCACTGAGATTCCGTAACCAATCGAGATGGTGGCGTGCCGTGCCTTACTCCAGCTTTGCCAAGCCGGTAATACCCCTGCGGTACTTCCGGGCAACCCGGTCTGCGGAACATTACCAAAACCGACCGCCCGATACATGTCATAAATGGCGCGGCGCGGTGTTTTCAGAGCAATTTTGACCGTGCCGATGCAACTGGAATATTTGAGGATATGTTCAATATTCAGCACATGGTGGGGTACGTCATCGGTGATCGGATATCCACCCACCCAAAGTGGATGAAATACATTGAAACGCGCTGTAGAGCTCACGCTATGGGTAGCCAATGCTGCAGCAATGGCAAAGGGCTTGATGACCGAGCCTGGCTCAAAAGCTTGATGCACTGCGTTGTCCACATAATCCATGGGGTTGTTACAGCTACCCACATTGTTGGGATTGCAGCTGGGAACACTGGCCATGGCAAGCACCTGCCCGGTACGTACATCCATCACCACCGCCGAGCCATTGCTTGCGCCGAAATGGCGCTGGGCGGCAAGCAGAGCCATGTAAGCCCAATACTGGATCTGGGGATTGATGGTGAGCTGCAGGGCATGCCCGGCCCGAGGATTGCGCAGGATTTTGTACACATGCACAATCTGCCCATGACCATCCTCCAGAACCCGTTCCTTACCCGGTATGGCGGAAAGCCATGAGTTATAATACAACTCCAGCCCGGTATCCCCCTGATGCTGCAGATTGACCATGCCGAGCAGCGGTGCGGTCACCGCCCCCATAGGATAATAACTGCGGCTGGTATTCTGCGTATAGATACCTGGGATATGCAGCGCAACAATTTTTTCCCCCAATGCAGGAGGAACTTGACGCAGAATGTAGGCAAAGGCCGCCCCTCCACCAGCAACCCGTTCGGCGAAACTGGTAGGGCTCAAATGCAGAGCCTGTGCAAGCGATCCCCATTGATCCTGATATTTATCCAGAATTATCGGGTCGGCCCAAATGGTTACCGCCTTTACATTGACTGCCAGCGGCGCTCCATTTCGGGCCGTAATAATTCCACGTTCACTGGGCAAGGGCAAAGTGCGCAAATAACGCATCCGCCCCTGGAAGCGCAAAGTTTGATGCTCCAGCCACTGTAAGCGTAAATCCCGAGCAAGCACTGCTGCGAAACCTATCAGAATAGTGGCAATCAACCAGCGTGCTCGACCCGAAGGCAACATTTTGACGGATAGTTCTCTCATGCGCGGGGCGGTGTTTGAAGGCGGGTTGTTTCCATAACCAACTCCAGTAGAGTTTTAATGAGAGTCAGACGACCACCTCAAAGTAAAGTTCCGGAAAATACTGCAAGATCTGGCTAATACCAGCTAGAACAGTTTCGCTGTCTCGTGCCTA
>DAIAVG010000290.1 GCA_027445725.1 Acidithiobacillus sp. | reverse complement strand
ATCGACATTGTGGACAGAGTCAGTCCCGGCGACACGCTGCTGGCGAACGAGCTTGATCCTGAGGCCCTGTCCGACATCCTGATGGGATATATCGATGCCCAAGATCTAACCATCCTAGCGCCCCGCACTGCGCACTACTTCCAGAACCGGCCTCTATTCCTAATCTCGATCCCGAAAGGCGGCACCCACCTATTATATCGCCTAGCCGAAGCAATCGGGTATAAACCTGCGGTCGTGCACCATGGCGATCCCCATCCCGGAAACTGGTACTGTGTGGAGTACTCCAACTCGCATACCGTCGCCCGCGACTTCTTCGTCGATACTGTACGCAGGGCCCCTTTTGGCAACCGCCACCACCCATTCCCGCGCACCCCCACATTATTCATCTATCGCAACCCACTGGATATCGTCGTCTCCGAGGCCAATTACTACCACAGAGATGGCGCCACCGTTTTCTCAGCCTATCTGCGGAACATGACATTCGAGCAGAGACTGCTGCGCCTGATAGACGACCCCCACCTTCTGGGAAGTATCCGTGACCGCATAAACAACTTCGTCCCCTGGCTTGACTGTGAGAACGTCATCCCCGTATCGTTCGAAGAATTGATTGGCGCCAAAGGCGGTGGGAACGACGCCGTCAGGAACCGGCTGATCTGGTCATTGCAGATGAAACTGCATATTCCGGGCAGCCCAGAACAGATTGGGGCTAACATATTTAGCGAATCCAGCCCGACATTCCACGAAGGACGCATCGGTGCATCGCGCCAGAAAATGTCGGACGTAGCCATTGGCAGATTCTTTGGCCTTAACCAGGACTTCATGCAGATGACCGGCTATGCCGATGCACACGTAGATGCGAGTAACGTGGAGCAGGTCTGGAAGCAAATCAACACGATCCCCGCAAAGGCAGAGCTATTCCGCCGCCGCCCTCTCCGGGTCAGCAAAGAAGACTGGCGCGATACGCCGTTTAATGTTGAGTGGGATTTCCTCGGCCATAATATTGTGCGCTTCCACGGGCGGTACTATGCCTTACCATACCGTATTGGACCGGTTGATCTAGTGCACTTGCGTTCGCGTGGAAAGCTTGGCCAATTGCTATCGGCACATGACCTGGAAACGCTGAAGGCGCAAATCGTCACAGGGGAGCATATTTTCAAACAGCTCTATCGCTTTATAAGGGCTCGTCGACAAATGTCCTGACAGACGGCGCTCCTCAGCAGAATCTATGAGTGAAGCCTGACTCTGATAACGCGCCAAACTTATGAAAAGGGGCTCTATCGCATCCCAAGCGATATACTCTACCCCCCCCTCAACTGGAAAACAGGCTGCCGATGCGTTCCCTGTTTGGCTGATGCACTATTCCCTTTTCCGTAATGAGGGCTGTCACCAATTCTGCCGGCGTGATGTCGAATGCGGGATTGCGGACTTGTACACCCTTAGCTGCCCATTGGCACTCCCGAAATCCTGTCACTTCATCCGACGCTCTTTCCTCTATCGGAATATCGGCCCCGCTGGCGATACTCATGTCTATCGTAGATAACGGGCACGCTACATAAAACGGAATACCGTGCCGCCGTGCCAGCACCGCCACCATATAAGTGCCGATCTTATTCGCCACGTCGCCGTTCCCTGCCACACGGTCTGTGCCGACCACCACCGCATCCACCTCGCCGCGACTCATCATATAGCCGGACATGTTATCGGTGATCAGTGTGACCGGAATCTTTTCCTGAACCATCTCCCAAGCGGTCAGGCGCGCACCCTGAAGAAACGGTCGGGTTTCGTCAGAGATCACCAAAATCTTCTTGCCTGCCTCAACCGCAGACCGAATAACTCCCAATGCAGTGCCATGCCCGGCTGTTGCCAGAGCGCCAGCATTACAATGTGTCAATACTCGCGCGCCATCCGACAGCAGTTCCGCCCCATACCCGCCCATCGCGCGGTTGACACGGATGTCTTCCTCAAACACTTCACGAGCTTCCGCCAATAAACGCTCTGCAACCGCAAAGTTATTCTGACCCACCATGCTTGAGCAGACTTGGCGCATACGCTCCAGCGCCCAGAACAAATTGACAGCGGTCGGGCGGCTCGCAGCCAACACCTTGAAACCCGCCTCCAAGCCCGCCTTAAAATCTGCCTTCGACTCGCCCCGCAGTCGCAACGCCTCCAGCGCTACACCGTAAGCTGCCGCCACCCCGATCGCCGGCGCACCGCGCACCACCATGCCACGGATTCCTTCCGCGACCGATGCGGCGGAATCATAGGCAATATATTCAAACACCGTGGGCAAAGTACGCTGGTCCACCATCTCCAGCCTACCATTCGCCCACCGTAATGTCTCAACCGTCACGTCAGTCCCCCTCAAATGCGCATAGCGCGAATACTTTCCTTCCGTTCCCTTCCAGTCGCGAGCGGCCACCGATGTCTGGTAGATCGACGATGAAGCAACACTCGACAATCTGGCCACCAA
>DAIAVG010000289.1 GCA_027445725.1 Acidithiobacillus sp. | reverse complement strand
ACCACCCAGCTTTTTCAACTCCTGGGTGATTTTCTGGATATCAAAAACCGGCTTTTGCGCATTGGGACGGCGTCCCCAAGGGTTGTTATCGTTTTTGTTTCCGTTTCCGCCCGGATCACTCCACGGCATACCGCTCTCCTTCCTCAGCCATCAGCCGGTATTGTAGGGGGCGTATCCATCGCCTGACAACCGCTATTGCGCATTTGCGCACGCAAGCGTCGCCAGGTGAGATCATCAATATCAAAAATCAGATGCGTCATACCCTGAGCATCAAAACTTTCCTCAACAACACTGGCCATCCGGTGCAAGCATGCACGCAAGGCCCCCTCTTCAGGCGTCAATGTTAATTCAGCACGCAGCATGGATCTCCCTACACGCTGCGTCATAGCCTGAAGCAACTCGGGTATACCCGCACCTGAGTGGGCACTGACGCGCACCGCCGCCAGGCTGCCGGAGCCTTCATACACATTCCCCGGCGCGTCTCCTGTCAGGTCCACCTTGTTCAGCACCAGCAGGCGGGGGATTTCATCTGCACCAATTTCTTTCAAAACCGCGTCTACCGCGGCAATCTGGGCATCACGGTCAGGAGCGCTTCCGTCTACCACATGAAGGAGCAACTGCGCTTGGTTCACCTCTTCCAAAGTCGCACGGAAAGCGGCAATCAAATCTGTTGGCAAGTCACGCAGAAACCCGACAGTATCGGCCAAGAGAATGGCGTCGTGCCCCGCGACTTGCAAACGCCGTATGGCCGGATCAAGGGTCGCAAAAAGGCGATCCGCGGCGTAACTGGAACTTTCCGTGAGGGTGTTGAAGAGAGAAGATTTGCCGGCGTTCGTATAACCGACCAAGGCAACTGTTGGCAGGGGTGCCCGCTGCCGTGCCCGCCGCTGGGTCGCCCGATGCGCAGCCACCTTGACCAGACGTCCGCGCAGCGAGCGAATACGCTCGCCGATGAGACGGCGATCTGTTTCCAGCTGGGTTTCGCCCGGGCCTCTCAACCCGATACCGCCGCGCTGCCGTTCAAGATGGGTCCAGCCGCGGATGAGGCGTGTCCGCAAACGCGTCAGCTGTGCCAACTCCACCTGCAGTTTGCCTTCATGGGTACGCGCTCGTCGCGCAAAAATATCGAGGATAAGGCCCACCCGGTCGACGACCCGGCATTGGAGGGCGCGCTCTAGATTGCGCTCCTGCACGGGGCTCAAAACCCGATCGAAAAGAACGAGATCCACAGATAATTCTGAAACCCGCTCCGCAAGCTCCACCACCTTGCCATGCCCCAGAAAAGTCGCCGGATCAGGACGGTCACGCTGAACGGAAAGCGATTCTAATACATCCGCACCACTGTCCGTGGCCAAATGAAAAAATTCCGCCCCATTGTCGGGATCTGCCTCACCATGTAACACCACATGGACGAGCAAAATCCTCTCCTGAGGCGCGGCTACGGCAACCACGGTATTCGCCAGAATCAGGCCTCTTCTTCAGTACTGCCCTCGCCTTCACCTTCCGGCAAGGGCAAACGCACATCGCGACCAGGAACAACCGTAGAAATGGCGTGCTTGTAAATCATCTGACTCACATTATTGCGAAGCAATACAACGAACTGGTCAAACGACTCCACAAAGCCTTGCAGCTTGATGCCATTCACCAGATAGATGGCGACAGGAACGTGCTCTTTACGCAACAGATTGAGAAAAGGATCCTGGAGGATCTGTCCTTTTTGTTGTCCGGCCATTTTTTATCTCCTTGACTATGCTTCATGGCGCTTCTAGGGTAGTGAAAAAGCCTGCGGGACTCCTTGCACTGCGTGGCAATTAGACTAACTCAAAAACAAATCGAATGCCATGCTTGTGCAGCATCGACACGCTGCATCTGCTGGGGGTTGGGCGGAGATCAACTTTTGTTATGAATTGACCTGTAGCACGCTTCCCATTACGTTAGAAGCAAAGCCAGCCGGCAAAAGTGATTTCGCGCCGCCATTCCGCTCCATCAGCCTGAAGCAGAAGGCCGCGGCAGGAACTTTTCCCAGGCGGCCCCAAGGCACCCCCAGTTTCAGTGGACGACCCGGTGGTCATCGCCCCTGAATGTGGCATTCATTAGGAGACGGAATCGTGGAAAAGACGACCATCAACGACAAAGCGCTCCGTGCCCGCGTCAAACTGCTCGGCAATTTGCTGGGCGAGGTCCTGCGCGAACAGGCCGGAACCCGAGTGTTCAATGCCGTAGAGCAGCTTCGCCAGGGATATATCCGTTTGCACAAAAGGGAAGACCTCCGCCTGCGCGGTCGTCTCGCGCGCTTCATCGACGCGCTGCCCCAAGATGATCTCGTGCTGGTGATACGCGCATTCAACACCTATTTTAGCTTGGTCAACATTGCGGAAGAAGAGTTCCAGCATCTGCATCGTCGCCGACTGCTACAAAAGAGGGATGGGCTGTGGATCGGTTCTTTTGAAGAAACCTTCCGCGAACTGCAAAATCAG
>DAIAVG010000288.1 GCA_027445725.1 Acidithiobacillus sp. | reverse complement strand
AATTGCCATGGTAATGCTCCTTTCTTAGGGGGTGAGGTGGCATCCTTGCCGTTCATGCGGGTGAATCCCACATGTCTTTCATAACGGCACATGGCATAAAAACTTGAGCCTCTCAAGGCAACCACGCCTGCAGCCAGTCATCGAGGCGATCTTCCAGCATCCAGCGTGCCCGCACCTGATCGCGCAGAGCGTCGCCGGCGGCGGCAAGCGCTATCCGATCCGAGATGGCCTCCCGGATTACCTTCATCCAGTCGCGATACCGGTTGGCTACTCGCCAGACCGGGAAATCTCCTTGATAAGGCGTGATATCCGAGCAGACCACGGGAAAGCCCAGCACGCCGTATTCCAGTATCCGCAGATGGCTCTTGGCGTCGTTAAAGGGGTTTGCTTCCAGCGGCGCGATGGCCAGATCCAGATCGAGGCTGGCCAGTTTGGCGGGATACTGCGGCAATGGTACGCCGGGGTGAAATTCATGCACATAAGGGCGCAGGGCCTCGGGACAGAGCCCGAAAAACACCCATTCCACCGCGTTGGCGAGATCACGCACCACGTCGGCCACCAACTCCAGATCGCCCGTATGCCCTACCCCTCCGGCCCAGCCGACACGCGGCTTGGCACCACCACGGCGACGCGGTAGCAGGCCGCCCCAGACCGCCCGTTCGACACAGTTGGGCTGTACGCGCACTTCATCGCTGAAGCCTTTGTAGGCCTGCGCCAGCGGTTCGGTAGCCACCACCAGACGATCACAAAGGCCCGCCGCCTTGCGGAAACGCTTGGCGATGTCTTTGTGAATCTGTCCCTTGTGTACGCTTTTTACGGGCAGATTGGTGATAAGGTCGTCAATCTCGAAGACGCGGAAGGCTTTATGGAAGCGCTTGTGGCGCTCCAGCGCTTCTATTTGCGGCCATTCCATCTGCCGCTGCACGACAATGCTCTCGGGGGAAAATCGCTCCATCTCCGCTGGCTCGAAGATACGCATGGTCTCCCAGCCCTGCACCTTTCCGGCCGCTCGCAGCGCCCGCATGGGCGAGATGATGCGGTATTCACCGCAGCCCTCACGGTCGGCGGGATGGACGAGGATGCGCGGGCGCGGTCGCCATTCCGGGTCCCAAGTCAGAGCCGCCTGATCTTCCAGGAGGAAGTCGGTGCTGGCGAGACTCAGATGCCGGTTGTAGGCCGGATCGAAGGCGAGTTGCGGCAGCCAGCGCGCATAAAAGGCGTTTTTTTCGGCGGCGAAACGGGCCAGTTTATCTTTATCCGCTTTTTGCTCCACCGCGCCTTTCTGACTGGCGGAGCCTTCGTGCAGCAACATGGCCCAGGGTGTCCAGACAATTTTATGCCCTGCCTCACGGACTTTCAGACAAAGATCAATATCGTTGTAGGACACTTTGAACTGCTGCTCGTCGAGTCCGCCCACCTCTTGATACAGCGACTTGGATATGAGCAAACAAGCGCCAGTCACCGCCGAGTAATTCTGAGTGAGCATGGCACGACCAAAATAACCACGATCCTCTGGCACATGGCCGATAAAGGGATGCTCTGCAGGCCCCTTCACTCCCAAAATCACCCCGGCATGCTGAATTTTGCCGTCAGGATAGAGCAACTTGGCACCCACGATACCCACTTCCGGGCGCAGAGCGTGGCTGACCATTTCGTCCAGCCAGTCCTCGTGCAGAGCCGCCGTGTCATTATTAAGCAGCAGGATATAATCGCCATGCGCCGCATCCACAGCCATATTATTCATGGCCGAGAAGTTGAAGGCGCCGGGATAGCGCAGCACCCGCAAGCGCCCGCCCATGCTTTCTTCCTGCGCCGTCAGCATATCCAGATAAGTACGGGTTTCTGCATCGTCACTATCATTATCAATAATCAGAACTTCATAAGCCGGATAACGGGTTTTTTCGATCAGAGATTCGATACAACGCTGTAAAAAACCCAGTTGATTGCGGGTGGGGATGACGATGGAAACCAACGGGGTAGCACCAAGCGGATAACGCACCCGGAAAGAAGGCGGAAATGGTCCGGGCTGCACTTCTGCAGGGATTTGCAATCGCTCGAAATGGCGGACCAAAGCCTGCCGCCCCGCCTCCAGAATCTCCGGCACCGATTTGCGGCAATGACTGCTCCCCTGGTGGCGGTGGTAAAGCACTTCGGGAATATGGCCGATACCCGCATCTCCCACCCGTTCCCAGGCGCGCAGGAGGAAATCATAATCCTCGGCACCATCAGCCTGCGGATCAAAGCCATCGAGGGCGTCAAAGAGCGTCTTTTTAATGAGCATCAGGCCACCGATATAGGGCAGACTACGCAGGTAATCGAGATTAAAATCGGGTTTACAGTGGGGGTTGACGTGCTCGCCTTCTGCAGTGAGGGAGTCTTCGTCGGTGTAGATAATCTGCCATTCAGGATGATTCTGGATGGATTGGGCAAGGCGGAACGTGGCATCGGGGGCGAGTTCGTCACCGGCGTCCAGGACGGCGAGCCAGTCGGTATCCATCTCAGCACGGGTA
>DAIAVG010000287.1 GCA_027445725.1 Acidithiobacillus sp. | reverse complement strand
CCCCGTCCCTAGCCTGGAAGGCATCGAAGGAGTTACCGGCCAGGATATCGCCGCTATTTTGGTTAAAGCGCTTTTGCAGCGGGTCCTGTCCCCATCCCTGCAACCGCCGTTGTAATCCAGTCTTGCGCTTGCTGGTTGAGGGCGGCGGCTTTACCTGCGGGGGCTAGTGCGGGGCCGATATGCACCTCGACCACCCCCGGCCATTTGCGCCAATCTGCACGCGGCCAGAAGCATCCGCTATTCACGGCGATAGGCAGGAGCGGGACCTGTGCACGAATGGCCAGACCAGCGGCGGTGCTGCTGAAAGGGCCGACCTCGCCGCAGGGGTGGCGGGTGCCCTCCGGGAAAATCACCACGTGAAAGCCTGCTGCCAGACGGATTTTACCTTCTTCAATTACCTGCACCAAGGCCTGTTTGCCAGCGTCGCGGTCGATACCGATGGGCCAGGACAGACGCAGGCCCCAGCCAATCACCGGGATGCGGAAGAGTTCCTTTTTCAGTACGTAGGAGAGTCGCGGGAAGATGCACCAGAGGAGCAGGGTTTCCAGTGCCGACTGATGATTGGCGACGATGACGCAAGGTGTGGCGGGAATGTTGGCGAGACCGGAAACCCGATAACGCAGGCCACAACTCCAGTGGAGCCAGCCGATGCCAGTGCGCGCCCATAAGCGACTGGCCCAGACCCGCGCCGACAGCGGCAACAGGGCAACGGCCAGGCTGAATATGGCCCAGACCAGGGTCCAGATCGTAAAACCGGTGTAGAACAAGCTACTGCGAATGGTACGTATCACGGAATGCCGAGAATGGCGTGCACTGCCGCGTTAAGATCAGCGAAAACGGGGATGCCCGCCGCTTCCGCTTCCAGACGCATGCTTTGGCCTTTGCCCGTCAGCACCAGCACGGGTCGTGCACCGGCTTCACGTGCGGCGACCAGATCGCGCATGCTGTCGCCAATGGCGGGAACCTGTTCCAGCGAGGTCTGCAGGCGCTCCTGGATCTCGTGAAACAGGCCGGGCGCTGGCTTGCGACACGCGCATTCCGCTTCCGGAGCATGGGGACAGAAGAAAATCGCATCTATCCGACCGCCTACGGCGGCCAGTGCCTGGCGCATACGCTGATGGATAGCGGTCAGGGTACGGATATCGAAAAGCCCCCGACCCACACCGGACTGATTAGTGGCTATCACCACCTGATAGCCGACGCGGTTCAGGCGCGCGATAGCCTCCAGACTGCCCGGGATGGGGCGCCACTCGGCGGGAGATTTGATAAAGGCGCTACTGTCCTCGTTGATGACGCCGTCACGATCGAGGATGACCAGTTGCCCCATCAGACCCCCTGTAACTGCGAGAAGTCGGCGATGCGCAGAAACGTCTCCTGGAGTTGGGCAAGCAGAGCGAGACGGTTCTGGCGTAGTACCGGCTCTTCGGCAAGGACCATGACCCCATCAAAAAATTGATCGACCGGGGGACGCAAGCCCGCGAGCAGATCTAAAGCGGCGGCATAGTGGCGTTTTGCGAGCTGCCCATGGACGGGCTGTGCCAGGACTTGCCAGTGTTCCCAGAGTGCGCCCTCTGCGGGATCCGTAAAGTGCCGCGGGTCCACCTGCCAGCCGGCGGAGAGGGTTTCCTTGCGTAACAGATTGTTGATCCGTTTGATCAGCGCTGCCAGAGCATCCGCCGCCGCATGCTCGGCCTGGAAAAGGGCAAGGGCTTCAAGACGCTGGCGCGCATCCAGTGGCTCGTAGGGTTGGCGGCTGAGCACGGCGGCGATCTGGTCGGCACGGAAGCCCTCCTCCCGGAAATAGACACGCATCCGATCCTGAAAGAAGTCGAGCACTGCAGTCCGTGTCTCCGTCCTGTTCTTGGCAAAAGCGCTGCCGTAAGCGGCCAGCGTACTGGCTACTGCTTCGTCCAGGTTCAGGGGCACCCGAGCATCCAGCACAATCCGCAGCACCCCCAGTGCGGCGCGGCGCAGAGCGAAGGGGTCGCGGTCACCGGTAGGGACTTTGCCAATGGCGAAAAAGCCGCAGAGGGTGTCCAGCTTATCAGCAATGGCCAGGCACTGTCCGTGCGCATCCACCGGGATTTCGTCATCGCGACCACTGGGCAGGTAATGCTGGGCAATGGCGGTGGCAACACGGATGTTTTCTCCGTCATGCTGGGCGTAGTGGCCGCCCATGATGCCCTGCAATTCCGGGAACTCGCCCACCAGACCGCTGAGCAGGTCACTTTTGCAGAGTTCTGCGGCGCGGTCCATGTCGCCTGCATCCACCGCAAAGCGCGGCGCGAGGGACGCTGCAAGCTCCTGCAGGCGCGTGGTTTTGTCGAAAATGCTGCCGAGGCCGTCCTGAAACAGTACCCCGGCGAGTGCGGCCCGTCGCGTCTGTAGTGAGACCTGGCGATCCTGATCCCAGAAGAAGGCCGCGTCGGCCAGCCGAGCACGCAGTACCCGGTTATTCCCATTGATGACGATTTGCGCATCCAGACTGTGCAGGTTGGCCGCGAACAGATAATGGGGCACCAGGCGCC
>DAIAVG010000286.1 GCA_027445725.1 Acidithiobacillus sp. | reverse complement strand
AACAATATGGCACAAGCCTTGCTTAACTCCACAACATGAATATTTATCGCCGCTATCACCCGCCACTAAAACTGCTTTCCGCCGTCCTGCTAGGGCTGGCAGGGTGGGCTATCACGCTGCCAGCGTATGCCGCTGATTTTAGCATGACCAACGTAGAGGCCAAGGCCAAAATGTTGGTGAACAGCGCTTATGACGCTAAGCCACTACCCATTCCGGCTTTTCTGAAAGACCTCAGTCCTGAGCAGTATGCCCAAATTCAGGATGTTTCGCCGCTCTGGCGTGGCGACAATTTGCCGTTCCAGGCGCAGTTTTATCTGCCCGGCTCCTGGTTTCACCGCCCTGTGGTTATTCGCAGCGTTGTGGATGGTGTGGTGCAGCCGATTCGCTTTACGTTGAAACATTTCACTTTCGGGGATCTGAACGTACCCGAAGATATGCCCAGCGAACTCGGTTACGCCGGTTTCCGTCTGCTCGCGCCGCTCAATACGCCGCCTCATTATAACGAGTTCATCTCCTTCCTCGGTGCGACTTATTTCCGCGCCGTGGGCAAAGGCGCCATCTACGGGACGTCGGCACGTGGCCTCGGGATCGACACGGCTCAGCCTTCTGGCGAAATCTTCCCCTACTTCAAACAATTCTGGCTGGTGCAGCCCAAGGCGGGCGCTACCCAGATGGTGGTCTACGCGCTCATGGACAGTCCGGTAGCGACGGGTGCCTATCGCTTCACTATCCAGCAGGGTGACAGCAGCACGGTACATGTCGATGCTACCATTTACCTGCGCAAGCCGGTACAGGTGCTGGAGCTTGCGCCCTTGACCAGCATGTACTGGCACGGACATGGCCGCGGCATTACTGCCGGTGACTGGCACCCGGCGCAGCACGACTCCAGCGACCTGGTCATGGCCAACGGCAATGGCGAATGGATCACCCGTCCCATAGATAACCCCCTGCACATCCAGACCACCACTTACGACATGGATCACCCCGTCGGTTTTGGTCTGATTCAGGAGGATCGCCAGTTCTCCGCGTATGAAGGGATTGAGACCGACTATCAGCGACGTCCCAGCGTCTGGGTACAGCCCGATGGTGACTGGGGCAAGGGGCAGGTGCGCCTGGTAGAACTCCCCACCAATAATCGTGATATGGACAACATCGCTGTGTTCTGGGTGCCGGAGCATGAGCCTGCGCCCAAAACACCCCTGCACTTCGCGTATACCCTGCGCTTTTTCCTCAATAACCACGGTCTGATCCCGCTGGCCCATCCGGTGGGCACCTATTTGGGTGATGATGTGAAAGTTCCCGGTGCGCGGACGGTGGTGATTGATTTCGCGGGTGGCGCACTGACCAAGCTGCCGGGGAACATGCCTGTTCAGTTCCATCTGGATGCGCAAGAGGGCGCCAAAGTGCTCAGTCAAAACCTAGAATGGGATAAAAAAGACCATTTTTGGCGGGTCATCGCGGTTATTCAGCCGCAATCTGGTACACCCAGCAACGTGCGGTGTTTTTTAACCCTGGACAACCAGGTGATGAGTAATACCTGGACATATCTCTTACATGCGGCAAAGGAGTAGGTGTAATGTTTAAAGATGAATCAAGCTACAGCGTCAATCCTGCGGGTGAACTGCTGGCGGGTTGGGCAGCGGAGGCCATGGTCGTCGCAAACAAAGCCCCGGTGCTGGCCCGTGTGGAGCAGTACATGGCTCGTCTGTCTTTGACAGATGCCCAGCGGCTGTGGATCCGCGGGCAGGTGGTCGCGCAACTGCGCGGCGCCGACATGGAGGGCGAAGCACTTTATGCGCAAGCCTTCGCGAGCCTGCACATGGCCCTGGCGACCCTGACGGACGGCGATGAACTGGATGCGCGTCTGGATTTGTCTCTCAATCTGCCCGTGGGCGAAACCCATGACGGCAAATCCTGTCGCTGGTTGCAGCGCCAAATGGCCCCGGCCACCGTGCGGTCGAGCATGGCCTCGCGGCCTTTGAATCGCTCCTGGGGCGCAGCCTTGTTGCGCCTTGTCCAGTCTTTACTGGACCGTCGTGCGATCAGTGCGAATCGGCGCGTGTTGCCCGGAGAAGCCTGAATATGGGTCGTAGCGGCGCCCGGCCATGGGAAGCCATCGGTCGGTACCGGCGCTACTGGCTCAGCGCTTTCATCATTCTTCCTGCGTGCAGTGCCGGCTTGATGCTCGCTCAGGTGCTGGCAGACCGTCTGCCCCTGTGGCTGGAAATCCCGACGCTGACTATTTTCGCGTTACTGTTCGCCTGGATATCTGCGGGTTTCTGGACGGCGCTCGTGGGGTTCATCCTGCTCATGCGCGGACGGACAGACACCGCGCCGGGCAGTCCCGAACTGCGCCTTGCAGAGCCGCGTCCGCAGAGCCGTGTAGCTATAGTCATGCCCATCTACAACGAAGAGGTAGAGCGGGTCGCGGCGGGGCTCCAGGCTACCTATAAATCTCTGCAACATGCTGGAGCGCTCGCGCACTTCGAGTTTTTCCTGCTGAGTGACACGCGTGATCCCGCCATCTGGCT
>DAIAVG010000285.1 GCA_027445725.1 Acidithiobacillus sp. | reverse complement strand
TGTTTCATGATAGAGCAAGATGCGATCATGCGCCACCGTCAGGTTTGCGTTCGCCGATTGGACGGCCAGCGTGGTTGACGCTAAAACGGCGTGTTTATCTTGTTGGTTTTGCGGGAGTATCATCTGCGCCTAGCGGCAGGACAAACGGAGAAAAGGGATGGCTCTGGCCGAGAAAGCTGCCGATTTCAGGCATCGGCATAGAGGACCTCCAGTGTGGGAGGTACCCCTGCCACACCACCCGGCATGCGGGTCCGCACCGGGCGGCTCAAGGGTTTGACCTTAGGACAGTCTCGGCACCCCAATCGATCAAAGTGCGTAAGGGTCAGGACGCTGTTGCGCCACCAGCGATGGCAATTGCCCGTCACCTGCCGGGCGACATCTTCGCTGGCCCCAGCGTCTTGATCTCGCGGTAGATCGTCCTTATTCATGGGCAAAGCCCCATTTATCCCGTGAGTAAGGCTTTGAGATCCTTAAGCATGAGAAAAAGGTGATAGGGGTCGGTCGGACTTGGCTCGAAGTCCCAGGTCGTATACCACTGGCGGGCCGCCTCGTCCTTGGCATGGACCAGCAGGCAACGTACGCCGGCAATGTTGGCCGCCTGCGCAGTGCGCAGCAGGGCGTCCTTGAGCAGTGCTTTGCCAAGACCTTTGCCTTGGTGGTTTTGGTCAACGGCGAGTCGGGCCAAGATCAATACGGGCACCGGATGCCGGGCCAGGCCTTTCATTACCCTCGGTGGAACCGACACGGGGTCGGCGCTACCGGCTGCAAGGCTGTAGAACCCCACCACCCGGTCCGCTTGGCAGCAGACGTAGGTTTGTGCGCTGTTGGCCTTCTGATTGACGAGTGCATAACGCTGCAGGAACTGGTTCAGTGCCGGCTGTGCACAATCAAATTCATCGACCCGATCCGCAGCGGTGAGCTTTCGGACCGGGTCATAAACGGCGCTCACCCCAGTATTCCCGCCTCGGTGAGCAGTTTCTTCAGGTGAGGCTTGGCCTGGACAGGACGATCCAGCGCTTCCTGGAAGGCTTGCCATTGCTCCTCGTTGAGCACGAAGTGGCGACGATCCGCGAGTGCCTGATTGGCAGCGGTCACGCCTGCCTCCAGCAGAAACTCGCTGACGTTCTTGTGGCTGGCGCGCGCAGCATCCTGCAGCAGTTGCTTCACGGAACTGCTGGTGCGGACATCGATCCGTTCAGTTTTCGAGAGGTGTAGGTTGCCCATGGTGATCCCCCATTTCTGCAATGGAATCTATAATAGCGTCCGGATGATGTACTGACAAGTCGCATGCGAGAAAGGATCGATGTCCTGTTGCAAAAGGGGCTGACTCGGCGGGTGGATACCCTGACCGTACTCCGGAAGGCTACGTCAGTGTCAGCGCCGCAGTCTGGGCGCCTGATAAGGCAACGGCGTGACCCTTGCGGGCGCGGGATGTTCTTTGGGGCTCTGGGGCTCCCGATGTCTCGGCGTCGCCCGCACGGGCAGGACGGGGGCCGCGCCCAGCCCCGTTTCCCGCCGCCGTTCGGCGATGCGCTCGGGATATTGGGCCGCGGCGATCTCCAGCACGTCCGCCCAGTCATTGCCAGCGCTGGGCAGGCGGATGTCAGTTTCTAGATCCTGGCGGCTGAGCCGCATGCGCTCCGAGAGATACCGCGCGGCGCGGAGGCCGGCCGGATCATTGTCGGCGAAGATCAGGAGTTTTTTACAGGTCTGGGGTGGCGTGTAGCCGCCGATGACCCGTTCGCCCAAGGCGCGTCCGCCCATATTGCCGCTGTTCACCGTGGCGTGGACCGCCATGCCGTGGTGAGCAAAGGAGGCCGCCAGGGCGGTCTCCATGCCCTCGGCCACACCGAGGCGGCCATCTGCCAGCATGGGCCGCAACTCGATGTGCAGGGGCACCCTGCGCACGATGGGGCTGGTCAGCTTGCGGGCATCGAGGAGATTGGGGGACCCGTCCTCTCTGACGGGATGATCCGGATCAGGCAGAACCAGTTTGCCTGACCCATCCGGTGCCAACCAGGTGCGATGCACCGCCAGGACCTGTTTGCTCGGCCCCCGGCACAGGGCGATGAGAGCCGGGAAACGCCCCAGTTCTTCCCACTGGCCATCGTCATGGCGGTACCAGTAGGGCAGTTCGGGAAACCCGCGCACGTCCCGGGCATCGGCGATGAGATCGAAGGGAATCCGGCGGTTCTCGAAGTAGGCCATGGCCTCGGGCATCTGCCGCAAGGGGACGCTGCCGCGCCAGTGTTTGTCGATGGCCAGTCGGGCCTTGGCGATGCGTTCTTTTTCGGATGGTTCGGCCTTGCGGGCATTTTGTTTGGGCATGGCCGGTGGCGCCTTGGGCATCTTGGGCAGATCGTGATCCGGCGGCAGGGTGCCCAGTATCCGGGCCACCTGCTCGATGGACTGCATGAAGTTCCAGCCATGAACATGGTGCAGGAGAGAAAAGCCGTCACCCGATACCGGATCTCCGCCGCCCTGGGAACAGATGAAGGTCCCCCGGCCTTTTTTATTGTCGAAGCGGAAGCGGTCCTCACCC
>DAIAVG010000284.1 GCA_027445725.1 Acidithiobacillus sp. | reverse complement strand
AAATAAGGCCACAACCCCGAGCCAAAACCGGCTCCACTCATCATTGAGCCATACCCGCCTTATTCAATCGCGGAATTTGGGTTGTTGGCTTCCGTGGCACTGCCGCAGAAAATCATATCCTCCGGCCGCCCGCCGATCAGCGCCGCCACCTCCACCCGCGCCGTTTCCACTGCCGCCTTTGCCTCTTTGCCATAAAGATGCGCGGAAGAAGGGTTGCCGAAACGCTCCCGCAGCCATGGCTCCAAGGCCTGTGCCGCTAAGGGATCTACTGGGGTGGTGGCGTTGTAGTCGAGGTAGATCGGCCAGTCGTTCATTGGGTCCTCACCGATTCTTTACGGGCGTAGAAAAGCCGAAACAAGTCAATTGTTGCATATTCTGTTTGTCAATGCTTGGCAGCGTTACATCTCCCATGATTGACGTGGCGGCGAACATTTACTAACATTCTAACGAAGAACGGAATAATGGATGAAAATGAGTGAAAGACAAGTAAAAGACCTGCTGTATGCCCAGGTGGCCCGGATTGGCAAAGCGGTTTCCAGCCCCAAACGGCTGGAGTTGATCGAATTGTTGGCCCAGGAGGAAAAATCGGTCGAGCAACTGGCTTCCGGCGCGGAAATTTCCGTCAAGCTGGCCAGCGCCCACCTCAAGGAGCTACGCATGGCTCACCTCGTCGAGGCGCGCCGTGAAGGCAAGAACGTATACTACCGGCTCGCCGGAGATGCTGTAGCTGACTTCCTGGTGACGATCCGCACCCTGGCCGAGGATCGACTGCTGGAGTTGCGTGCGGCCCTCGCCAATCTCGCCGAGCACCTCCATGATCTGACCCCCATGAGCCGGGAGGAAATCCTTAATCTGGCTAGGCGTGGCGAAGTTATGGTGCTCGATGTGCGGCCGGAAACCGAGTATGCCGCCGGGCACATCCCCTATGCTCAATCCATGCCATTGTCCGAGGTACAAAAGCGTCTGGCCGACCTGCCGCGCGACAAACCGGTGGTGGCCTATTGCCGCGGTCCCTTCTGCCTGATGGCCAAAGAGGCTGTCGAGTACCTCAACAGACAAGGCTATCGGGCCATCCGGCTTGAAGACGGCGTGGCCGAATGGCGTGCCCACGGCCTGCCGGTGGAGATCAACCCATAAATGGAGACAATCATGCGCGAACCCTCTTCATCTGCAATGGCGCACCTTACGGCGATGAACGTATTCATATCGCCTGTGCTTTGCCAACACGGTTGCACATGCCCCGAAGCTGGAAACGGGCTCTTCTTGTTGTGGGACGCAGCAATTGCCCTGTATCCATCCATATGCTGCCAACGGGAATCCATGGCAGGCCACTGATTCAGGACAGCGCCATAACATGCCGAGGAAATGTACACCATGATACCAATAATGCTCACCACGCCTCAAAATATCCTTAGTGTGATTTCTGGTGTCATCGTGGGATTCTCACTGGGTCTGATCGGCGGTGGGGGATCCATACTGGCGGTACCACTCCTTGTTTACTTTGTGGGTCTCCGTGAACCGCATATAGCGATCGGAACAACGGCGCTTGCTGTAGGGTTAACGGCGCTTTATAGCATTTTTCACCACCATCGTGCCCATAACGTCCGCTGGCCCATAGCCATACGTTTCGCTGCTGCGGGGGTAGTGGGAGCCCTCATGGGGTCGGAATTTGGGAAGGCCGTCAGTGGCAAGCATCTATTATTCCTTTTCGCCCTGCTCATGTTGTTCATCGCAGTGAGAATGTTTCGTGGCAAGAATGCGCCTTCGGCGGCAGGTACTGAGGGAAGGCAGGGGCAAGTCTATCTTTATGGCTGCGGGGTAGGAGTTCTATCCGGCTTCTTCGGTATAGGGGGCGGTTTTTTGATTGTACCTGCCCTCATGCGCTCTGGACGCCTCCCAATCATCAACGCCATTGGATCATCCCTGGTAGCGGTCGCTGCTCTTGGCGCAACCACGGCCGCCAGTTACGCATGGTCCGGTTTGATTGATTGGCAAATCGCTGCGGAATATATTGGGGGCGGAATCCTGGGCGGATGGTTGGGCGCCATGCTGGCAACCCGCTTGGGACACCAAAAATCCACGATGCGCCATGTTTTTGCCGTCATCGTAGTTGTTGTGGCATGTTACATGCTGTGGAAACAGTTTAAAGTATGATAGTAATTAATACATTTTATCCGATAGGATTAATATCATGACCGTTCCATCCAAGTCTGTAAAATGGCTAGTCTGCGCGCTTTCACTATCCGTGCCTACGGCTTATGGGCAACATCTATCGCTGGCAAACGCCCTTGGTGGACCCTACTCCAGGTTGTTTGTCTCAAGAGATCTGCCCGCGCCCACTGATGCTGCGGCATTCCCCAATCGTTGGACCATGGAGTATGGAAATTGTGAGAAAAATGCGGCATTCCCGGTTCCCAAAAATGTGCCACACTGGATCGTGCATGGAGTGAAATGGAATTATGCGGAGGCTCGGTCCTGGCCGCTTTCATTCACGAAAGCCATCGCGACAGGTGTACTCGGACCCAAATCTGCCCCAGCCGTACAGACCCAGTA
>DAIAVG010000283.1 GCA_027445725.1 Acidithiobacillus sp. | reverse complement strand
GACGTCTTCGNTACCAAATTTAATATCGTCTCTCCAGGGGCCGACGCCCGCTATTATTTTCCCTATTCCGCCAGCGAAGCACGTTTGCGTTTTCTGCACGACGATATTGATGCGTTGCTCTTTGACGAGGAGCCCGCCGCGGACCGGCGCGGCGTACTAAAGGAGCGGGACAAACCCATCATTTTCAGTATGGCGCGCATGGACCACATCAAAAATCTCAGCGGACTGGCTGAGCTTTTTGGCGCATCGGAGCGCCTGCGCAAACTGGCCAACCTGGTTATCATCGGCGGCCATGTCGACCCGCAGAATTCTCAGGACGAGGAAGAGGGGGCGCAAATCCAGCGGATGCACGATATTATGGATGCGCATCAACTTGATGGCCAGATGCGCTGGATAGGCACTTTACTCGACAAAAATGTGGCGGGGGAACTCTACCGGATTATTGGCGATACCCATGGATGCTTCGTCCAGCCCGCGCTCTTTGAGGCCTTCGGGCTGACGGTGATCGAAGCCATGAGCTCGGGTCTGCCAGTTTTTGCCACCCGCTTCGGCGGACCCCTGGAAATCATCGAAGACGGTATTTCCGGCTTTCATATCGACCCCAATAACCAGCAAGAGACGGCGGAAAAGCTGGCGGACTTCCTGGAAGCGGCGGCTGCCGATATCCGTGTCTGGGAGACAATTTCCGAGGGCGCATTAGCGCGGGTCAGCGCGCACTATACCTGGGGCAATTACGCCACGCAGATGATGACTTTGGCCCGGATTTTCGGCTTCTGGCGCTTCATGCTCAAAACCGATCATCACGCCGCCCGCCGCTATTTGCAGATGTTTCAGCACTTGCAGTGGCGGCCTCTGGCCCATGCGGTGCCGTTGGGGGAGTCATGAGGCCACATAAAAATGGTGTGGATTTGATTTTGCAGGTGGGAGCAACCCTAGAAATCGCCACCCTCATGCCGCAACAGCCAGCGTTTGCGCTCTATTCCGCCTGCGTACCCGGTCAAGGTGCCGTTGGCGCCGATGACGCGATGACAGGGAATGACGATACCAATGGGATTCGCTCCGTTGGCACGCCCCACGGCACGCACCGCTGATGCCTGGTCCATGCCCCTCGCCTGTTCTTGGTAGCTGCGGGTTTCTCCGGCGGGAATGCTGCGCAACCAGGCCCAGGCAGCCTGCTGAAACTCGGTGCCTGCGGTTTCTACGGGAATGGCGGAGACGGCGTTGAGATCACCCGCCCAGTAGGCTTCCAGACCGTTGCGAACCGGCTGCGGAGCAGTCCCCGATGTCAGCGTTACCCCGTCGGAGCCGTAGAGCAGGCGGAGTCGATCCAGCATGCGGGCCTCGCTGTCCGCCCAGTCCAGTGCACGCAAGATCTTTTGTGCGTCGGTGACCAGCAGCATGACACCCAACGGTGTAGTGACACGATCTATATCCCATTGAAGCGGTTTGTTTAGCATGAAAATCTCCCAAACATGGTTTCTGAAATGATGCTATACCCGGATACGGACAAATGCTCGCCACTTTTGGACGGTAAAGTTGCTCACCTCAGTCGCCATGTCGTATGAAACTCGATAAATTGCCAGGAAATAAAGGCACCCAGCAACAGCACATCGGCACTGCCCAGAATGACGGCCACAACGCCAGCGGTGGATATGGATGCGCCCACGCCGACCAGTCCACCCAACAGGGCCACGCCTAAAGCGCTGCCAGACTGACGGCTGGTGTTATTGAAGGCGGCGGCGGCCCCCGATCTTTCCAGGGGTAGGGCACCAATAGCTGCAGCTACCAGAGCAGGTGTCGCCGCGGCCACGCCTAAGCCGATGATGAGTAGCGCAGGAGTACATCAGTGCTTCGCCCGGCACTTTAGGCACCCATGAGAGCAGTCGTGGTGACATCATAGACTCTGCCGCGAGCGACTGCATGAACCAGAAAGGACTGGTTGCCAATATGCTCTGGCTAGCCAGCAGCAAGTATCCGGATGATTGTGGTAATGAGCCACGTCTGAGCTTAGCCGCCTGGGCACAATGTTTTCTGGATAATTTTGCCACGGTCAAGGAAGCGGTTGCGGCGTTTAGGTCTCATCTATTTTGCGTAGTTTCAGACCGTATGCCGGGAGTCAATCGTTATACAACGCTACACCTATCCATATTTGACGCACAAGATAATAGCCCTATTTTTGAATATATCAATGGCAAGGTTGTCATTCATGAAGGTCGCGATTACCAGGTCATGACTAACGACCCGGAGTATCCTGAACAATTGGCTATTCAGAAGTAGCAGCCTTTTATATTCACGCTATTACCAAAACTGCAAATCACTTGCAAGGTGTAGCAGAAGTCATGAGTGTTTTGAACAATAGTTCCGTACCCATAGGTATCTCGACACCAGATCAGCCTCACATTTCTTCCACTCGCTGGCGCGTGGTGGCGGATCAGACGGGTGCGCCGACGTGGTCGCGGGATCTGGCCGAACTCGTGTGGTGGCTCGCGCTGTCCGATTGCGCCGGCATGCCCGCGGCGCCGGGCACATACCATGCCTCCGGCGCCGGCTCGTGCACGCGGTGCGCCTTTG
>DAIAVG010000282.1 GCA_027445725.1 Acidithiobacillus sp. | reverse complement strand
CCGGGACCATCTGGATGCAAAGCGGCGGAGTCGGCCCTGCGCGATGGTGAGGGCTGTTCCACGGATATTTGTGGCCTGGTCAATGATACGCAGATCCTGGAGGAAGTATGAAATCGACAACGGATAACCGTTATATCCTGCACCCTGTCTGGGACCCGCTGCTGCGGGCACTGCATTGGTGGATGGCGCTTGCCATGATGGCGCAATTCACCTCAGGCGCGACCCTCCTGGCCTTGGGTAACGACATGTCTGACGCCCTGATGGGAAAGATCGACATCATCCATTATGTCGGCGGCTATGCTTTCGCCGCCGGGCTGGTGGTGCGCATCATCTGGCTCTTTGTCGGCCCGCCGACGGCGCGCTGGCGCGACCTCCTGCCCCTGACGTCAGCCCAGCGCCGCATCTGGCGGGAAACCCTCGCCTGCTATCTGAGCGGTTTCCGCCGCCCGATTTCTCCCTATCGGGGGCATAACGCTTTCGCCGGCCCCGCCTATCTCGTCTTTTTCCTGATTGCCGTGGTGCAGATTGCCTTGGGTATCCGTCTCTCGCTCATGCCGGATAGCGAAGCGATGCACTCCCCGTTGATGGTGATGCATGAATGGGGTTTCTTTCTGCTGCTTGCCTTCGTCATTGTCCATGTGGCGCTCGTGATGGCGCACGAGATCGCGGGTCGCCACGGTTTGATCTCCGCCATGATCCACGGCCACAAGGGATTCACCGAGTCGGAACACCAAGCCCTTCTTACCGATTGGAACGCTGGGATCAGTATCCAGGCGGACCCAGGCGGACCGAGCGGCGGGACGGAAGGGCTGGACGATATTACTTCAAATAACAGAGATGTCACGAAAATCAGGCATGAGTGATGGATAGGCGAGTGGTATGGACGCGCAATTTCGCCGTGGGCGGAAAGGAGGGACACCGGAAATTATTGCCATAACTAAGTGCTTAAACTTTGATAAACGAACAGTTCACCAACAGCAAGGAGACGAACATGAAACGTTTTTATTTCAGCCTCATTTTGGCGTGTTCGGCAGCGGCCACGCTTCCGGCTTATGCGGCCATGGGCAACATGCCAGGCATGGACAATATGGGCACCGTATCAGGCCAAGCGACCAAGGCCCAGACCTTCATGGGGCAGGGCAAAATCAACAGCATCAATCCCGATGCGAACACGGCCAATGTCGCCATGGGTCCCGTCAAGGCCCTTGGCTGGCCCAGTATGTCAATGAATTTCCTGCTCCAGAACACGGCTATGCTCAACGGCCTCAAGACTGGAGAGATCGTGAATTTCGTCTTCGCAAAGGATACCGCCGGGGGGTACGTCATCACCAGGATCACGCCGGTCAGACAACGAAAATATGGAGTAACCCTGTAATCCAGCCAAGTCGGAACCTCGGGAAATACCACTGATATATTATCGAGTTATATCATCCACTTGATCGTTACTAAATTCATCTGAGTCAATACATGAGGATTCGCCATGACATTAGAAACATCCCACCAGGAGATATACAAAGAAATACGGATCATGACGATCAGACTTCGCCATGCTGCCCTGCGGGGTTTTATGATGATGATCCTTATGACCGCGCCATTATCTGCCTATGCACGCGAAGATCATGCGCCAACCAATCCGAGGTATGAGACAAAAATACTGACAGATAAAGCAGAATATTTAACGTACACCATGATTGTAGAGATCAAGGATGGTCGCTGGAAGGAAGTCGTTAAGGACGCCCAAAAAGTTGCCGAGATCGGTAAGCAAATACAGGCAATAAACGCTTATTGATCTGGCCGCGGGCGCCATCAGAACTTCGTGACAGGCAGGAGCGCTAGCATCTACCGGCCGGATGGCTTGGTGTAACGGGATGATGCTTTTGTGGGGGACGGTCGGGCGGAAACACACTGGACGGGCACGGACTACTTGCGGTACTACTGCAGAACCGCAAGCCCACCGTCATCGGGTAAAGGCTGCGCGGGATACAGCCAGCGGTGCGCTGTCGCTTGTTGGCGTAAGGCAAAATCACCATCTGGGGTATCCAGTTAACCGGAGTTGGGCGTAAGCTGAGCGGATGGGAAGTCCTCGCGCCAGTATTCACTACCCAAAGTCTCTTGGGGAATTTCAGGTTTGGTTCCTGACGAATGCTGATTGTCTTGACTACCTGAAATGGTTGAGATGGCCTTCCGGTATTATCTGCCCGGCGTGCGGGCATCCAGGTGGGTGACGGCTTCAGGATGGCAGGTTCGTGCGAACTCTGGAGCTTGCCGCCAACCATGAGCCGGTGCGCTACCATGATCTTGTCATGGCTGGTCACCCAAAGGCTGTTCCGCCCAATCTGCCGAGAAAACGCGGACATCCGCCCAGCCCTGGAACGACCTTTGCCGAACCGCCCTTGGAGGCAAATCGCTAACTCCGGTTAAATGGATACCCCGGATCACCATAACGGATTTTAGAGCTATTTTGGTGAGGTATTCGGGTATATATTCGTCGAACAGCCGGTACAGAGGTTACGCTACCGCCAGGTACAGTAAACTCAAGGGATACCACAAAGGGCTAATTGCTGTGAAGACAA
>DAIAVG010000281.1 GCA_027445725.1 Acidithiobacillus sp. | reverse complement strand
AAGCAGCACGAAGGAGCCCCCTTTTGGGGGCTTTTTTGTGACCATTTTCCAACATTATCAAATAGCTTGATAGCTGTTGAAACTTATTGATAAAGTCCAAGTTAAAGTCGCGCTTTCATCTGAATTCCAACCGATAGCAAGGGAGTGATAGCCATGAATAATGACGTGATCGACGCCATGATCGACGGCTTCAAGGATTTCCGCCACACCTATTATGAGGAACGGCCAGACTTTTTCGATACCCTGGTGGAGAAAGGGCAAAGCCCAAAAGTCATGCTGATAGGCTGTTCCGATTCCCGGGTCACGCCGACGTCACTCTACGGCAGTGAGCCCGGAGACATTTTTGTGGTGCGCAACGTCGCGAATCTCGTTCCTCCGGCGGAGCAAGACGGCCATCTTCATGGCACCAGCGCGGCGGTGGATTTTGCGGTCAGTCACCTGGAGGTGGAGCACATCATTATCAACGGCCACTCTCATTGCGGTGGCATGAAAGCGCTATTGAACGGCACCGAAGGCAAGTATGTCGGTCCTTGGGTGGAAATCGCCAAGGACGCCCGTTCTGACGTGATGCGGGAATATGCTGATGCCAGCCCCGAAGAACAGGCGCGCGCCCTCGAAAAGGCCAGCATTCTGGTTTCTCTGGAGAATCTACTGACCTTTGATAGCGTGCGTCGCCGCGTGGTGCGGGGTGAACTGCAGTTGCATGGCTGGTACTTTGACATGGAAGAAGGGGCCCTCCTCGCCTACAACGTGGGGAAACAGAAGTTCGATCGACTCGCCTGAGGACACCGCATGGAAAACAGTGTTAATCTTTCGCCATTCAAAAACCTGCGCGCCGATGTGCCCGCTGCCGTGGTCGTGGCCCTGGTGGCGATGCCGCTGTGCCTCGGCGTAGCTTTGGCATCAGGGACACCGCTGATCGCCGGACTTATCGCCGGCATCATGGGCGGCGTGCTGGTCCCCTTGTTCAGCCGTTCGCAACTGGCCGTCAGCGGTCCGACGCCGGCCATCGTCGCCACGGTACTGGTGGCGATGCAGACGCTGCCAAGTTTCTCCGCTTTTCTGCTGGCGGTGGTCATCGCCGGGGTCATCCAGATCGTTTTGGGTGTGATCCGTGCAGGCGTCGTCGCCTATTTTTTCCCCTCTGCCGTCATTCAGGGGATTCTTTCGGCTATCGGCATCATCCTCATCCTCAAACAATTTCCCTATGCCATCGGTTTTGATCTGGGCGAATTCGGCAGTCAGGACTTCATTAGTGCGCATGGTGAGAACACCTTCACCGCTGTTATCGCTGCCCTGGCACACCTGGAATGGGGCGCCCTGCTGGTCAGCGTACTTGCCCTGTCCATCCTGATCACCTGGGACAAAGTAGCGCTATTGCGTAAACAAACCTGGCTATCCGGGCCACTCATGGCGGTAATTTTTGGCACCTTACTCAACACACTGCTCCTCCACGCCGTTCCGAGCCTGGCGGTCAGCGGCCCCAACCTGGTCAGCTTGCCGATCGTTCGCTCTTTCGCGGATTTGCGGGGTATGCTGCAAACGCCGGACTGGGGGATGATCGGATCGAAAACCGTCTGGGTGACGGCCATCGCCCTCACTTTCATTGCGAGCCTCGAAAGCCTGCTTTCCGTTGAGGCAGCCGACAAACTCGATGCCTTCAAACGGCGCACGCCGCTGGACCGCGAGTTGCTGAGTCAGGGTATCGCCAATATCGCCAGCGGCCTCATCGGCGGCCTTCCGGTGGCGGCGGTTATCGTGCGCAGTACCGCCAATGTGGCGGCAGGGGCCCGCACTAAGGCGAGTGCCTTTCTGCATGGCCTATTCCTGCTACTCGCCGTACTGTTTCTGGCGACGCTGATGAACCAGATTCCGCTGGCTGCCTTAGCATCCATCCTGATTTTCGTCGGCTTCAAGCTGGCCCATCCAAGCATATTCAACCGAATGTTTCGGCTCGATAAATCGCAGTATCTACCGTTCATAATCACCATTGTCGCGATTCTGTTTACCAGTCTCATCATAGGGGTAGTCGTCGGTCTGCTGACAGGGGTGTTCTTTGTACTCAAGGCCAATTACCACAGCGCCATAGAGATTGGACGGGAGGGTTCCGCTTACAAAATTGCGCTGAATCGGGAGGTGACATTTGTTAACAAGGCACGGCTCTCCCATATCCTGGAGCGGCTGCCCAAGGGCGCAGAGATCATACTGGATGGCGAACATGTGGGTTTCATCGACCACGACGTCCTCGAAGTGATTAGAGACTTTGAACGCTCCGCACCCTTGCGCGGCATCCGACTGCGCGAACAAGGCTTCGATACGCCGGTGTTGAGGGCTCCTGTCTGACACCAATAAACGCTGGAACAGGCAGTCGGGGCTCTTGATGCGTCCTGTTTCTTGTTGGTCCGACAACCTGCCCAAACCCCAAATGCCCAACAGCTAAATACGCAACAGCTAAATACGCTTGACGTTAACACCTTAATAACGGTATCTTAGCGAGCTTTTCCGGGCAGTATCGGCGAAACCCTTGTTGGAGGTTTGTGATGTACGCGGTCATTGAGAATGGTGGCAAGCAGTATCGGGTGGCAGTGGGCGACAAG
>DAIAVG010000280.1 GCA_027445725.1 Acidithiobacillus sp. | reverse complement strand
GATACGAACGCCTTCGCGCAACTCTTCCACGGTGATGGGGATGAGCTGGTTACTGCGCAAGGTCTGTGCGACCATCGCACCTTCTCCAGCATCCATGATGCCCTCGCGGAGCTGTCCGTGGCCATCGCGGGCACGATAGCGGAAACGCGCCATCAGTCCTCCTCTGCGTCGCTGGTCACCCGCACCATTTCCGCCAGGGTGGTAATGCCCTCCCAAACCAGGCGCATGGCCTCTTCCCGTAATAAAGTGAACTGTTGTTGCTGGCTGGCGGCATCGAGAAGCGCTGCGCGACTATTGCCGAGAATGGCCGCGCGGAGTAATGGATCCATGCGGATCAGTTCGAAAACCGGTTGCCGACCGCGATACCCGGTGAAGTTGCAGGTATTGCAGCCCTTGCCGCAAAAGAAGGTGACGAAGTCGGGAGGCACGCCGAGGCGGGCGGCAAAAGCCGCACGTTCTGCGGGGCTGACCTCCTTGTCCTCGGTCTTGCAGGACGGGCAGATACGACGCACCAGGCGTTGCGCCATGACCCCGAGCACCGCCGACCCGATCAGAAAGGGTTCCACCTCGAGTTCCTGTAGTCGTGGAAAGGCGCCCACGGCGTCATTGGTATGGAGCGTAGCCAGTACCAGATGGCCGGTCAGGGCGGCGCGCGCGGCGATTTCTGCGGTTTCGTGGTCGCGGATCTCGCCCACCATGATGACATCCGGATCCTGGCGCAGGATGGTGCGCAGCACCCGCGCAAAATCAAGCCCGATACGGGGATGCACCTGTACCTGGCTGATGCCCTGAAGACGATATTCCACGGGATCTTCCACGGTGAAAATCTTGCGCTCCACGGTGTTGATCTCATTCAGTGCCGCGTATAGCGTCGTCGACTTACCCGATCCGGTGGGTCCGGTTACCAAAAACAACCCATGTGGACGGTGCATGATATTCTGCAGGCTGGCCACGACGTTGCCGGGCATCCCGAGCTCATTAAAATGCAGCAGTGCCGTTTGCTGATCCAGCAGGCGCAGGACCACGCTTTCTCCATCCTGGACGGGCATGGTAGCCATGCGTACGTCATAGGCCTTGCCTTCCAGCGCGAGATGCGTGCGTCCATCCTGAGGAAGGCGACGTTCGGCGATATCCAGATTAGCCATGACCTTGAGTTTGGAGGCAATCAACGGCGTCAAGCGACTGTCCAAACGCAGGTGCTCACGCAGGACCCCGTCCACGCGCAGGCGCACCCGCAAGTCAGATTCTTCCGGCTCGAAATGAATATCAGAGGCTTGCAGACGGGCGGCATCCGTAAAGATGGCATTGAGCAGGCGTACCACGGGCGCATCTTCCGCGCTGCTTTCCAGCAAGGGCGGTGGGGCTGGAGTGTTTACCGTGTCGCCCAGCGCGTCCCGCAGTTCAGCGCTTTTGCTGACCGCGCCGTACAACTGAGGTAGAACGCGCAGCAACTCCGTTTCGGAAATCAACGCCAGCTTCACGGGTTTGCCCATGGCACGGGAAATGGCGTCCAAAGCCGGCACATCGGTGGGGTCGGCCATACCTACCACGTAGCGCTCACCCTGGTCCCGCAGTGGTATGGCCCGATAGCGCCGCGCCAAAGATTCGGGAAGTCGCGACACCAACTGCGGATCCAATGCCTGTCGGGATAAATCGATGCGCTCCAGATGCAGTTGTCTGGCGAGAAAGTTCAACAGGTCCTCTTCGGTCACCAAGTGTTGGGCGATGAGTTCCTGCCCGAGCTTGCGTCCGCTTCCCCGCTGCTGGGTGAGCGCCATATCCAGTTGCGCCGCGGTGATGATGCCGTTCTGAACCAGAAGATCACCCAGACGAATTTTTTGTAAACGAGATGCCATAGTCGGATGGTCCTCCAAAAACTATATTTGGCCAACTGGATGGATCGGCCTTCGTCAAAACGGACATCCTAGTTGTCATTTACGCAACACCCGTATCCGTCGGACCCGTTCTACGAACCTTCGTTTCCCTCGCTCATGACATGATCCAGCCACTGACTGGAGAGTCTTTCCAGCAAGCGATTCTGACTCTGGCGGGCGGTCAGGTTGTCCAGATCCACCCAGGCCAAGGGCTGATCCTGCTGGGCGCAGGAAAATACCGCCTTGGTGCGCTGTCCCGTTTCCGGATCGATCTGCCATTGCAGACACTGGGCGCAGACGCCTTTGAGCATACACTGCATGGGACTGCCCACCGTCGCCGTAGCCTCCAGATCGGCCCGGAAATAGGGCTGTAGCTCCCCCTGGAGGGCCTGCTGAAAGGCCTTGAGCAGGCCGGTGGAGCCCATGACCATCAGGCGATCCACACCGTTCAGGGCGATCTCCGTCCCATGGGCCTTTTGCCCCGGCAATTCCCCGGCCCCATAGGCCCGCAACAAGGCGACCATGTCAGAGGCCTCGACACTGAGGTCCTGCTGGCGGTGGGTCTCGATCAGCGGGCCACTGCCCGTACACCAGATGATCTGGTCCGCGGCCTCTTCCAGCTCCGCCTGGTGATCCAGTTCGCTGGCTTTGCCCAATGCCGCCACATAGAGCACGCGGTTGCCCGCCGCCCGCAAGGCCGGGCCGATATCCAGCATCACCGCCGCACCCCAGCGTCCCGCGACCACCAGTATGGTCT
>DAIAVG010000279.1 GCA_027445725.1 Acidithiobacillus sp. | reverse complement strand
AAAGAAATCCACCATTGAGGTTATATGGGTCATAGCCATAACAGAATACAAAAATCTCCCGCTAAGCTTGCGGTCTTTGCCTCCATGACAGTGAAGGCGGTAATCTTTGCAACTTCTACCATTCACTAGGGACATTTATGGCCGCAAAGGACATCCCCTCCTCTACCCTGAGCCGGGTTATCCAATCCCTGGGCACCCAGTTAAAGATGCATGATCTGCCCGATTTGCCTGAACCATGAACTGGGATAAAGCTTCTGGGCGCATTTTGCTAGCGGTCACCGGACTGTCCTGCCAGGTGGTGACAGAAACTATCTACGCCTTGGCGCAACAGGATCGCAACATGCTTCCCGATGCGGTCTATGTTCTGACGACGCGAGAAGGCGCTGAACGCGCCCGACTGCTACTCTGCCAGGAAGGCTGGTTCGGGCGGCTGCTACGGGACTGGGAACTGCCGTCCATCACCTTTGGTCCCGAACATATTCAGATCATCCACGATGCGCGCGAGCGCCCGCTCTGCGATATCCGATCACAGCAGGACAATGTCTCTGCCGCCGACACCATTGCCGAAGCCGTACGCACGCTGACGACCAGCAATACCGAACAACTGCATGTTTCCATTGCTGGCGGGCGCAAGACCATGGGCTTTTTTGCCGGCTACGCCCTGACCCTCTACGGGCGACCGCAAGACCGTCTCAGCCATGTACTGGTTTCCTCGGAATTTGAATCACACCCCGATTTTTATTACCCGACACCCTATCCGCGCGTCATTCATACGGCACCGCCAACCAGCAAGCCGCTGGATACCCGCGATGCCACCGTCGAACTCGCGGAGATTCCTTTCCTGCGTCTGCGTGCCCGTATCGAGCCGGTGATCCAACAGGCCGGTATTTCCTTCTATCAAGCCGTCGCGGCAACGCAAAAACAAATTGATCCGCCCTCGATTGCTGCAGATTTAGAGACTTTACCGGTCTTCGTGCTGGGGGATACGCCCATCAGCTTACCGCCGGTGGAGTGTGCTTTTTATCTCTGGTTATTGGTACGATTAGCCCATGGCCTGGAATTGTCTTGCCCCGCCGCAGGGGTTTATGAACCCCGTTTTGCGAAAGAATTTCTTTCCATTCATGATCGTCTGCTGGGGCAGTTGGGCCATGACCGTACCCGCGAACGGCTGGCTGACGGCATGGATAAAGATTTCTTTGAGCAAACCAAGTCCAGACTCCAGAACTCCATCAAAAGGGCTCTCCTGCCAGAAATCAATCCTGCACCTTACCTTTTGGAGCGGAAACGGAACCAGCAACGCTGGATATACACCCTGCAAGTGGATCCTCAGCGTATTCAACTCAAACATATTCCGCCACAAGCTTGGCAACCCTGAGAATCAACGTGGTGTGATGCAGAATCTCTCCTGACGGCGGGAGATAGTCTCCCTCCTCTGCAAAACAACCTACGATCAGGAGAATGGTTATGCGTAAAAATTCCGTTATTGTCGCCGCCTGCTTAGCTTTGGTATCCGGCGCAGCCGTTGCCAGCCCCGTCGGCAGCCTGCTCAACAATGTCGGTCTGTACGGAGAATACGCCGGCGTCAGTAGTCAGAACGGCTCCAGTTCCGGCGGTGTTGGCGCTCGTGTCGAAACCTATCTGGACGGCTTTTATGGTGATGCCGATGCCAGCTATACACCCGGCTCACTCAACAACACGACATCAGGCAACTCCGCCGATGTCAACATCAAGCTGGGCTACGGTTTGCCCATTGGCAACAGCCTGGTAGTGGGACCATATGTCGGTTATCAATACCTCGGCATTACTGACCAGGTCTATGGCGACTCCGCCACCTTCAGCAATAACAGTCTTGGTGGCGGAGTTTTCGCCGTTTGGGCGCCGGGCAGTCGCTGGGGCGTGCAGGCCCATATCGGCTACCTGGCCGGGGTGAGTGCCAGTGTCAGCGGCACTGGTGGTTTTGACTACGGCATCCAGTCTGCCAATCTTCTGGATATCGGCGGCGAGATAGATTACCGCCTCAGCGGTCCCTGGTCCCTCTTCGCCGGATTGCACTACGCCCACTATATGGAAAGCGGCGCCAGCCTCAATCTGCTTCGCGGCGTGATCGGTGCGAGCCTGGCATTCTGACGCTACATATAAACGTCACTGAACGGTCCGGGCACATACCTGTACCCGGACCGGATATCTGGAGAAAAATATGACTTCACCTGCTTTTAAAATCAGTCGTGGCCTGTGGCTCGCAAGGAATAACATTATGAAAAAGATCGTTTGTCTGGGAGGATTCTGTGCGCTAATTATCAGCAGCGATGCCTTCGCCGCGCCCCTGGAGCTTTTCGGCACCCCACTGTGGAACGCCACCCGCAGCACCCTCGAACCCGCCCTGCAAAAAGCGGGATTAACGCCCAGACAAATCGGCAGCAAATGGTGGTTCGATATCTATGGCGTCAGCGGCCAAATGCCCGGAGCCAACAAGCTACTGGTGGGATACACGGAACATAACCAGTTCGCGGTGGCCCAATATGTATTCCCCAGTTTTATGAATACCGAATTGGTAGAAAAAGTCATTCAGATGGTGGAAGACAAATATGGCGCCCCTACCCACCAAAGCGGTTCCGTCGACCTCGGCACGGTCAC
>DAIAVG010000278.1 GCA_027445725.1 Acidithiobacillus sp. | reverse complement strand
CCCCAAGGCCAGCACATTCAGGGCGACGTTGGCGGCACCGCCGGGACGCTCCTCTTCCCGCCGCACCTGCACCACCGGCACCGGCGCTTCCGGGGATATACGTTCGACTTTACCAAACCAGTAACGATCAAGCATCACATCGCCGACAATAGCCACCTGCGCCTGCGCCAGACTGTGCAAATCCCCGGCCATATCAGGGGCGTCCGATGGCATGGTAAGTAAAACCTTCGGCACGCACAGTCGTCGGGTCATAAATATTGCGCCCATCGACAACCAAGGACTGGCGGAGGAGGCTGCGCATCCGTGCAAAATCGGGGCTGCGGAATTGCTGCCACTCGGTACAGATCACCAGCGCATCCGCGCCTTCACAGGCCGCATAGGGGTCCAGACAAAGCTGCAACGCGCACTGCTCACCATAAAGTCGCCGTGCCTCATCCATGGCCACCGGATCAAAAGCCTGCACCTGCGCACCGCGCCGCCACAAGGCTTCCATGAGCACCCGGCTGGGAGCCTCGCGCATGTCATCGGTATTGGGTTTGAAAGCCAGGCCCCAAACGGCGATGGTCTTGCCCGTAAGATC
This sequence comes from Acidithiobacillus sp., assembly GCA_027445725.1. Next base: position 2,079 of record DAIAVG010000278.1, on the reverse strand, counting down.
CTCGCCCAAAGCCCGCACCACTTTCTGCTCCAGGAGGCCTTTCTGGCGATTATTCACCTTCTCCACCGCCGCCAATAGGGGTGCATCAAAGTCATATTGCCGGGCACTGTACTCCAGCGCCCGCACGTCCTTCGGAAAACAGGACCCGCCATAGCCGCAACCCGGATATATGAAGGCGTGGCCGATGCGGGGGTCAGCGCCGATACCGCGTCGCACCTGTTCAATATCCGCCCCCATCCCCTCCGCCAGGCCCGCCAGTTCGTTCATCAGAGAAATTTTGGTGGCGAGCATGACATTGGCGGCATATTTGGTCAGCTCCGCGGAAGGCGGGTCCATGACAATCAGGCGGTCATGATTGCGGTTGAAGGGGGCATAGAGGGCGCGCATCCGCTCCGCTGCCGCCCCGTTATCCGTGCCGATGATAATCCGGTCTGGCTTCATGAAGTCCGTCACCGCCGCGCCTTCTTTCAGGAACTCGGGATTGGCGACCACATCAAAAGCGATATTTGCGGCCCGCTCCTGCAAAGCCAAGGCAATTCGAGTGCGCACTTTTTGCGCCGTGCCTACCGGCACTGTGGATTTATTGATAACCGTGACCGGCCGTTGCAAATGTCGGCCAATGTCGCCAGCCACCGCCAGCACATGGCGCAAATCGGCAGAACCGTCTTCATCGGGCGGTGTCCCCACGGCAATGAAGAGAAAATCCCCATGGGTCACGCCCTCAGCAATATCTGTAGTGAAGCACAAGCGCCCGCTGGCAATACCTTCCTGCACGATGGCGGGCAAATCAGGCTCGTGGATGGGCACCTCACCGGCCCGCAGTCGCGCGACCTTGTCGGCATCCACATCCACACACAGCACCTGGTTACCCACCTGCGCCAAACAGGCACCCGTGACCAGCCCCACGTATCCGGTCCCCACCACTGTCACTTTCATCGCCTACCGCTCCCTTTGTTCCAGCACCACGACCGCCAGGGCATAGCGGCGTTCATCGCTGATGGACAGCCAACTGCGCACGCCATCGCCAAGCCCCCGTAGGAGCTGCTGCGCGCGGCCGCCCAGCACCAGTTGCGGACGCCCGGCCGGGTCGTGGCCCACCTGCACATCCATCCAGCGCATTCCATCACTCATGCCGCTCCCCAGGGCTTTAAACGTCGCTTCCTTAGCCGCGAAGCGCCGCGCCAGGAAAGCGGCGCTGGCGGCAGCCTCCCTCGGTATTTCCGCAGCCTCCAAAGGCCCTAGCAGACGCTCGGCCAGACGTTCCCCGAAGCGGGCATGGAGACGGGCCATCCGCTCTACAGCGACAATATCGGTCCCCATACCCACAATCATCTGCGCGCCTCAAGCATGAGCCGTTTCATATCCGCCACCGCCGTCGCCATACCGACAAACAGTGCGTGGGCGACGATGGCATGGCCGATATTCAACTCCCGGATATTGGGGATCGTTGCCACTGCCTGCACATTGTGGTAATCGAGACCATGCCCGGCATTCACTTGCAGGCCGAGGCTATCGGCAAAGCTTACTGCGCTGGTGATCAGGCCCAGTTCTTCCGCACGCGCCGCCGCATCAGCGGCGTTGGCATAACGGCCCGTATGCAGCTCGACCACGGGCGCTCCGGTTTCCATCGCCGCCTCCAACTGAAAGGGATCAGGGTCAATGAACAACGACACCCGGATCCTGGCAGCGGCAAGACGCTGACAGGCCTCTTTGATACGCGGCAACTGTCCGGCGACGTCAAGTCCGCCTTCGGTGGTCAGCTCCGCCCGACGTTCCGGCACCAAACAGCAATCACTGGGGGCCAGACGTTCTGCCACGCGCAGGACGCCTTCTTCTACCGCCATTTCGAGATTGAGGCGGGTACGCAGGGTCTGGCTGAGAATTTCCACATCCCGCTCCACGATGTGCCGTCGATCCTCACGCAGATGCGCGGTAATGGCGTCGGCGCCAGCGCGTTCGGCGACGAAGGCCGCCTCCACCGGGTCCGGATAGCGGGTGCCGCGCGCCTGCCGCAACGTCGCAACGTGGTCGATATTCACCCCCAAGGCAATCATTCGCTGTGCTCCTCCCTTTTCTGTA
>DAIAVG010000277.1 GCA_027445725.1 Acidithiobacillus sp. | reverse complement strand
GAATTTCCTGCTCCAGAACATGGTTATGCTCAACAGCTACAAGGCCGGAGAAATGGTGAATTTCAATTTCGCAAAAGATACCGCCGGGGGGCAGGTCATCACCAGGGTCACGCCGGTCAGACAATGAAAACACGACGTGACCCTGTAATCCGGCCGACTTCCCCTCCGAGAACACCACGGGGATATTATCGAGTTATACCATCCGCTGAATCGCTGCTAGATTCATCTAAATCAATACAGGAGGATTCACCATGACACTGGAAACATCCCACCAGGAGATAGGCAAAGAAATACGGACCATGGCGATCAGACTCCGCCGTGCTGCCTTGCGGGGTTTTATGATGACGATCCTTATGAGCGCGCCGTTATCTGCCTATGCACGCGAAGATCATGCGCCGACGAATCCAAGGTATGAGACAAAGATACTGAAAGATAAAGCAGAATATTTAACGTACACCATGATTGTACAGATCAAGGATGGTCACTGGGAGGAGGTCGTTAAGAACGCCCAAAAGGTTGCCGAGATTGGCAAACAAATACAGGCAATAAACGCTTATTGATGTGGGTGGCTGCTGGCGCCATCAGACCTTCATGACGGGCAGGAACGCTGTATCTACCGGATGAATGGCTTGATGTACGGGACGATGCCTTTGTGGGGAAAGGGCGGCCGGGCGAAAGTTGGTCGTGGCGCTGAAGGCAAAACTCCTGTCATTTGGACCGCTGAAAGCCGAGGAAAGAGTGCATGGTTAATCCTAAAAACAGCAGTTCCCTTTCGCTGAAATCAAGAGGTTCATCAGATAGGGCGGGGGTTTTCGTTGCGAAGTGGTCACCAGTTGGGTGACCACCCTCATGGTTCTTGGGGGTGAAAACATACTGGATGGGCACGGAGTGCCTGCGGTACTGCCGCAAGCTCACCATCATCAGGTAAAGGCTCCTGTGGATCCAGCCAGCCGTGCGTTGCCGCTTGTTGGCGTAAGACGACATCACCATAACGGATTTTAGAGATATTAGTGAGGTATTCGGGTATATATTCACTGAACAGCCGGTACGGAGGTTACGCTACCGTCAGGTACAGAAAACTCAAGGGATCCCACAAATGGCTAATTGCTGTGAAAACAAAAGCTGCGAGATAGATGCCATGCGCGACAGTCACGGACGTGTGCTGTGGATCGTGTTCGCCATCAATGCTGCCATGTTTTTCGTGGAGGGCTCGGCGGGCCTAATCGCCCATTCAATCTCGCTGCTGGCGGACGCGCTGGACATGCTGGGCGATGCCTTGGTGTATGGGCTCAGCCTCTTTGCGCTGGCACGGTCGGCGCGCTGGCAGACAGTTGCTGCCCTGGTAAAGGGCGGCGTCATGCTCGCCCTTGGGCTTGGTGTGTTGGGGACGGCAGCCTACAAGGCGTTTCACCCCGTCATGCCGGGTATCGAAACGATGGGAATCGTCGGTGTGCTGGCACTCATCGCAAATCTCGTGTGCTTTTTTCTTCTGTACCGATCCCGTGGCCACAACCTAAACATGAGTTCCAGTTGGCTGTGCTCTCGAAACGATTTGATCGCCAATATCGGTGTTTTACTAGCCGCCAGCAGCATTTACCTGCTTGCCTCGCGCTGGCCGGATATCATCGTCGGTGCCCTTATCTCCGGTGTGTTTCTCAGCTCCGCGCTTAACGTCCTGCGGCAATCCTTGAAAGCACTACGTGCGCCCGTTTCATCCCGTTAAACCGTGCAGCGGTTCGGCTTGCACGGACAAGCCATGACCGAAAGAAATCAGGCAACAGCTTTGGACAAGGGGGCAACCGGGTTTTACGTTCCGTGGCTCCTTAAACCCCAATAGAACATTCCGCTTGAATGTTGTCGATGTCCACGGCGAAGTCTACACCGGTATGGCGCGTTTTGTGGCGGTGCCGGCGGAACTGGGTGAGATCGGTATTCTGCCGGGGCATGCGCCCCTGCTGTCCGGGCTGCGGCCCGGCGAGTTACGCATTACCCAGCCCGACGGCCAGACGCAGATTCTTTTTCTGGAGGGTGGAATGCTGGAGATTCAACCCGATATCGTAACCATCCTCGCCGATGCCAGCCTGCGGATTTCGGATATCAACATTCACGAAAGCAGGGAACGCATCAAAGACGCACAAAGTACGTTGGCGAAACGTGCGGTTCCGGCGATGGATTTTGCCCGCGCCGAACTGGAGTTGCAGCGGGAAGTGGCAAAATTGCATGCGTACCAGCGCTACCAGATACATGAACAACGGGGTGGCGGTACGGGCAATTATAATTGGGAGCGCCCAGCCCTGCAGAATGTGCCGAAGGTGAACGTGCAGGAGCTGGAGGATTGACGGCTCCGCGCCGGGTATGGGGCTGATGGACGCCACCGCCTACGACGCCTGGTATGACACATCTCGGGGGCGGTGGATCGGCACGGTAGAGTTCCGCCTGCTCTCGGGGCTCCTCCATGCGCAGCCTGGGGATACGCTCCTGGACGTGGGTTGTGGTACCGGCTGGTTTACCCGCCGTTTTGCCGAAGAGGGGCTCCGCGCCGCCGGTCTGGATTCCAACCAGGACTGGCTTGCCTTCGCGCGCGCCAAGGGTCCCCCTGAGATCCGCTGGATAGTCGGAGATGCTCGCGCACTGCCTTTTCCTGACCACAGTTTCGACCAGGT
>DAIAVG010000276.1 GCA_027445725.1 Acidithiobacillus sp. | reverse complement strand
CAGGAAGAGGAGGCCGCCGCGCGCAAGGCGATTCTCGCCCCCTTCCAGGTCAACGCCACGCTCATGGCCGCCGCCGCGCCGGACGCCTTGTTCATGCACTGCCTCCCCGCCCACCGTGGCGAGGAGGTCAGCGCCGAAGTCATCGACGGACCCCGATCCGTCGTCTGGGAAGAGGCGGAAAACCGCCTGCACGCCCAGAAAGCCCTGATGGAATTTTTATTCGGCATCGGCCCCGTGGCCGCACTGCAAGGAGATTGACGCATGGTCAAGAAAGTCGTTCTCGCCTATTCCGGTGGTCTGGATACCTCGGTCATCCTCAAGTGGCTGCAGGACCAGTACCAGTGCGACGTGGTCACCTTCACCGCCGACATCGGCCAGGGTGAAGAACTGGAACCGGCGCGCGCCAAGGCCGAGAAGCTCGGCGCCAGGGAAATCTTCATCGACGACCTGCGCCAGGAATTCGTCCGGGATTACGTGTTCCCCATGTTCCGCGCCAACACCCTCTACGAGGGCGAGTACCTGCTGGGCACCTCCATCGCCCGGCCCCTCATCGCCAAGCGCATGGTGGAAATCGCCGCCGATGTGGGTGCCGATGCCGTCGCCCATGGGGCCACCGGCAAAGGCAACGATCAGGTACGTTTCGAGCTGGGGGCCTACGCCCTCAACCCGGATATTCAGGTCATCGCCCCCTGGCGGGAATGGGATCTGAACTCCCGTGAAAAGCTCCTCGCCTATGCCGAACAGCGTGGCATTCCTGTGGAACGCCATGGCCAGAAATCCCCCTACTCCATGGATGCCAACCTGCTGCATATTTCTTATGAAGGCGGCATTCTCGAAGACCCCTGGGCGGAAGCCGAAGACAGCATGTGGCGCTGGACCACGGCGCCGGAGCAGGCGCCAGATCAGCCCCGTTATCTGGAAATCACCTACGCCCACGGCGACCCCGTTGCCATCGACGGCGAGGCGCTCAATCCCGCGCAGTTGCTGGCGCACCTCAACACCGTTGGCGGCGAGCATGGCATCGGGCGCCTGGATATTGTCGAAAACCGCTACGTCGGCATGAAATCCCGGGGCTGCTACGAGACTCCCGGCGGCACCATTCTGCTCAAGGCCCATCGCGCCATCGAATCCATCACCCTGGACCGGGAGGTCGCCCACATCAAGGATGAACTCATGCCGCGCTACGCCAGCATCATCTACAACGGCTTCTGGTGGAGCCCGGAGCGCCGCGCCCTGCAGGCGCTCATCGATCAGAGCCAGCGACTGGTCAATGGCGTGGTGCGCCTCAAACTCTACAAGGGGGGTTGTATGGTGGTGGGACGGACGTCGCAGGAGAGTCTCTTTGACCCACGTATCGCCACCTTTGAAGACGATGCGGGCGCCTACAATCAGAAGGATGCCGGGGGCTTCATCAAGCTCAATGCGCTGCGGCTGCGCATCGAAAAGCGTTTGCAGGGATAAGGCGATGGCTCCCGACCAGCATGTACCGGCCAACGCACTGGGCAAAACCAGCCGCATCTCTCTGGACGGGCGACGCAGTGAGCGCAGCGTCATTCTCGCCGATGGCAGCATGCACAGTCTCACCCTTCTGCACCCAGGCATCTATGCTTTGAACAGCGATGGCGCGGAAACCATCCGGGTACTCAGCGGGATGGCCTACTACCATGCCGAAGGGTCCAATGACGTTCAGGAGTTGCATGCCGGCGACAGCATGGTCATTCCTGCCAATCAGAGCTACCGCCTTGAAGTGGTGGAGGCTCTGGATTATCTGCTTTCAAGTTGAGGGGAATCTCATGCGCATACTGCACACCATGCTGCGCGTCGGCGATCTGGATCGGGCCATCGCCTTTTATACGGAAGTGCTCGGCATGCATCTCCTGCGCCGCAAAGACTACCCCGACGGCAAGTTTACCCTGGCCTTCGTCGGCTATCAGGACGAAAGCGCCGGAGCGGTCATCGAGCTGACCTATAACTGGGGCGTGGAACAGTACGACCTCGGCGACGGCTTTGGGCATATCGCCATTGAAGTAGAGGATGCCGCGGCGGCCTGTGACGGCATCCGCCAGCGGGGCGGGAAGGTGGTGCGCGAGGCGGGACCCATGAAGCACGGCAACACCGTCATCGCCTTCGTGGAAGACCCCGACGGCTACCGCATCGAGTTGATCGAGCGCAAAGCAGACTTTGCCGAACATCCGGCCTGACAGCCGGTAAGCAGGATACGCGCTCCGGTAAATTTGCCGTGTTCTTGGGTGTTGACAGAGATCGACAGGAGGGGCTTTGCGCACGAAAAAAATGCAATCCATTCTCGCTGAACTGAACGACGGTTCAGCCGACATAGACGCCTCCGCGATCATTTCCACCGAAGGCCTGATGCTCGCCTCCGCCATTTCCGGAGAGGTGAGTGAAGACCGGGCAGGTGCGGTGATGGCGTCCATATCCTCCCTGGCCGACCGTGCGATGCGCGAGTTCAAACTCGGCAATCTGGAACAACTGGTGATGAAAGGGCACAATGGCTACGCCCTCATGATCCAGGCGGGGGACTATGCGGCGCTGATCGTTATCGGCTATGGCGATGGTCCGGAATGGAGCCTGGCGTTGCTCAGGAGCATTCCGGCGGCAGGCGCCATCAGCGACCTGCTGACACCAGGCTTCGGATGGTCTATG
>DAIAVG010000275.1 GCA_027445725.1 Acidithiobacillus sp. | reverse complement strand
CTGTACTCCTGCCCAACGGTTCGGTACGCGAGGATGGCAATAGCGCTTTGCGAGCCCTCCATGCCGAACTGAAGCAAGAGCGAGAAGCAGCGCAAAGGCAGATTCAGCCGCATTTGCGGGGTGGGGGCAAGGCACACTGGGCCGGCCAGCGGTTGTCGGTGCATCTGCCGGATGGTTCGCGGGAAGAAATCCGCGGGGTGCGGCGGGGCAGTGGTCCCGGGGGGCATGGCACGGTGGTGGAGCCTATGGAATTGGTGGCCGCCAACAATCGCCTGGAAAAAATCTCCGGTAACATCGAACAGGAGAATCAGTCGCTCCTGCGTAGTCTCACTGATCAGGTGCGCGAGCTCCTGCCAGCACTGCAGAAATTGGTGGATGCCCTGACCTGGCTCGACCTGGCCATCGCCGGCGCGCAGCTCTCTCTCCATCTGCGTGCGCAGGCGGCGGAGTTGGTAGAGGATCCGATTTTAATCTTGGAGGGCGCGGTGCACCCACAGTTGTGGCTCGCCCATGTCGATCATCGCGGGCCGGCGCCAAAGCCACTCAGTGTGCGCATCGATGCAGCGAATCCCATCCTCGTGGTGACGGGGCCGAATACCGGAGGCAAAAGTGTGTCGCTGAAGACCGTAGGTCTCCTAGCGTTAATGGCGCAATGTGGGCTGCATGTGCCGGTTTCCGGCCGTGCCGTGGTTGGGCGCTTCGCCAAGATCTTCGTGGATATGGGGGACCCGCAGAGTATGGCCTTTGCCCTCTCCACCTTTTCTGGTCACGTCGCCATGCTGAAAAAGCTGCTGGCAGAGGCGGATGACCGTACCTTGATCTTGCTCGACGAACTGGGTACGGGAACGGATCCAGAAGAAGGTGCGGCCATGGCCATGGCGGTCCTGGATGAGCTTGCGGGGCGTGGGGTGCGAGGTATGGTGACCACACATCTGACCCCGATCAAGATCTTCGCCGCTGAACACCCGGCATTGCAAAACGCCTCCATGCGCTTCGATCATGAGCGTCTGGAGCCCACCTATGAGCTGGAAATTGGCGTGCCGGGAAAGTCCCTCGGCCTGCTCATTGCCGAAAAATCCGGTTTGCCCGAGTCACTGGTGCGTGCGGCGCGCGCCCATCTCCAACGCCTCCATCAAGGTGCATAGAGGAAGGTACAGTTTCGCCAAGGCATTTTTATTTGACGCTGTGGTCAAAACTGCATAGCGTTGGCCGCTAGATCCTGATTGTGTGAGGAGTCTCTAATCATGTCTGCCCCCAACGATACCCGCGAACGCGCCAAACAAGCCATGGCTGCGGAAGAGCTGACGGGCGCCGAGATTGTCGTGCGCGCGCTGCGCGACGAGGGCGTGGAGACCGTATTTGGTTACCCCGGCGGTGCCGTGCTCTATATTTACGATGAGCTCGACAAGCAGGATGCCGTACAACATGTGCTGGTTCGGCATGAGCAGGCGGCGGTGCATGCAGCCGACGCCTACTCGCGCAGCACCGGCAAGGTAGGGGTGGCGCTGGTAACCAGTGGTCCCGGTGCCACCAATGCGGTGACGGGTATTGCCACGGCGTACATGGATTCTATCCCATTGGTGGTGATCAGCGGTCAGGTCCCGGTTGCTCTGATCGGCAACGACGCCTTCCAGGAAGTCGATACGGTGGGCATCACCCGACCGTGCACCAAACACAATTTTTTGGTGCGCGACGTACGGGATCTCGCCCAGACCATCAAAACGGCATTCTATTTGGCGGCTTCTGGACGTCCAGGGCCAGTGCTCGTCGATATCCCGAAGGATGTGACGGCCAAGCGCTGTGCTTATGAATATCCCGAAAAGGTACAGTTGCGCTCCTACCGGCCGACGGTGAAGGGGCATGCCGGTCAGTTACGCAAGGCCTTGCAGCTCATTGCGACGGCGGAACGGCCGCTATTCTATACCGGTGGAGGTGTCATCCTCTCCGACAGCGCTGCGGAGCTCACGCAATTGGTGCGCCGTTTTGATGCCCCCATTACCAATACGCTCATGGGCTTGGGCGGCTACCCTGCCGCGGATCGCCAGTTTGTGGGGATGCTGGGCATGCACGGCACCTACGAGGCCAACATGGCGGTACAGCACTGTGACGTGTTGATTGCCTTGGGGGCGCGTTTCGACGATCGGGTAACGGGAAATCTGAGCCACTTTGCCCCCCACGCCAAGATTGTTCATGTGGATGTCGATCCGGCCTCTATTTCCAAGAATGTCAAGGTGGATGTACCGGTAGTAGGCGATCTGCGGGCCGTGCTGCGGGAAATGAATGAGCTCGCGGAAGAGCTGCAGTTGCCGCAGGATTCCGTCGCTCGCCAGCGCTGGTGGGCGCAGATCGAGGAATGGCGGCAGCGGAATTGCCTCCATTATGATCAGGGCGAGTCCATCATCAAACCGCAGTTTGTCATCCAGAAACTTTTCGAACTCACGGGTGGCGACGCCTTCGTCAGCTCCGATGTTGGACAGCATCAGATGTGGGCGGCGCAGTTTTATGGCTTTGATCATCCACGGCGCTGGATCAACAGTGGCGGCCTAGGCACCATGGGCTTCGGCCTGCCGGCAGCGATGGGTGCGCAGATGGCCCATCCCGAAGCAACGGTGCTGTGTGTGACTGGCGAGGGAAGCATCCAGATGAATATCCAGGAATTGTCCACC
>DAIAVG010000274.1 GCA_027445725.1 Acidithiobacillus sp. | reverse complement strand
GAATCAAGAGAAACTCTTGAGTGAAGACCCTGGGTTGGCCTTTTCTTTGCAACGTCGGAATGTCTATATGGAGCCCCTGAATCACATCCAGATCGCCTTGCTCCGCCGCTATCGCAATGAAGACACATTACCCGAGTTCCGCGAGACCTGGCTCGACCCTTTGCTGCGCAGTATCAATGCCATTGCTGGTGGACAACGGAATACCGGCTGAGATGAAGCTCATCCTGGCATCTTCCAGCCCCTATCGGCGGGAACTCCTGCAGCGACTCCATCTGCCTTTTACCTGGGAGTCCCCAGCAATTGATGAGAGCAGACGAGCTGACGAGACAGCAGAGACCCTGGTGCAACGCTTGGCGCAGGAGAAAGCGACGGCAATCCGCGACAAAATGCCCGATGCCTGGGTGATTGGCGCAGATCAGCTGGTACGCTGTGGCCAAGAACTCCTTGGCAAATCCGGCAATGCCGAACAGGCATTTGCGCAATTACAGACGATGCAGGGGAACTGCGTCGAGATCTTGAATGGGCTCTGCCTCCTGGGCCCACAGAAATCTATACAAGTAGAATTGATCCCGTATCGAGTATTCCTACGCAAACTCAGTGAAGAGGAAATCTGGCGCTATATCGAAAAGGAGCGGCCTTTCGACTGTGCAGGGAGTTTGCGCGCCGAAGGGCTGGGCATCTGCCTGATTGATCGCATGGAAGGGGAGGATCCGAACGCCATCATCGGTCTCCCCCTGATTCGACTTTCTGCAATGCTGCGCAAATCAGGATTCGTCCTCCCCTGATTTTTGCTTTCCGGTTTAGGCGTAAGCGCCGCGCTTGCGCAACTGACGTACCATCAACCAGCGTCCCAGAAGAATCAAGCTGAGCACCACCATGGTAATCAGAAAAGCAGCCGCGAAGGCCAGGATATGCGCCTCCTCGAAGGGTTCGTTGATAAAGGTCCAGATGACATAGGTAAGATAACCAATGGGCTGGTTCGTGAACTGACCATTCCACATGTAGTTGGACCAACCGGCGGTATAGATCAGTGGCGCGGTCTCCCCCATGGAGAGTGCCAAGGCGTAAAACAGACCAGTCATCACCGCGGGCATGGCCCCAGGCAACAAAATCCGAAAAATGACCGTGCCCTCGCCTGCACCTACACCGAAACCCGCCTCGCGCACCGCTTGTGGGATATTACCGAGGGCCATTTCAGTGGTTCGGGCAATATAGGGCAAGAGCATGATACTAAGGGTGATGATGCCGGCAGCAACGGAGAATTGCCAGCCGAGATATATCACCATGGTGATATATCCCACGTAGCCCAGCACAATAGAGGGCACACCGACAAGGACGTCCGAGAGAAAACGCAGGGATTTACCGGCCATGCCCTTACCAAATTCACTGAGATAAATGCCTGCTGCAATTCCTACCGGCGCGGCAATGAGCAGCGACCCCAAGGAGAGCACCAGAGTCCCCTCGATGGCATTTTTCAGGCCGCCCCCCATCCCGTTGCTGACTTCAGTAAGTAGACTAGGCTTCAGTCCAGGAAGCGCCTTGATGAGGACATCCAAGATGATGGAAAGAAAGGCGATGGCAACAATGACGAAACTGGCCCAGACAAAGACTGTACCGACACCGCGGAATAGGTGCCGTTTCCAGGAAATGTGAATTTGCCGATGGCCAGTAGAGGAGGTGTTCTGGGTCATGACACGAGATAGATTGGAAGTGCTCATGATCGGACTTTCGCTCCCCACAGGATCAACCGTGCGATTATATTGACGATCACTGTCAAAACGAGCAATACCAGAGCAACCTCGGCCAAGGCTTCAACCGCCATATTGGTCGGGTCCTGCAAGGCACTCTCGAGCTGCGACACGATGAACGCCGCCATGGTAGAAATGGGTGTATAGATATTATTCGGCAAATAATTCAATGCGTTGCCGCTCACCATGACGACGGCCATGGTCTCTCCCAAAGCGCGCCCCAAGGCTAGGATCGATACACCGACCAAGGTTGTTTTGAGCTTGGGCAGGGTGATGTTCCAAAGCACTTCCAGGCGATTGAGACCAAGTCCCACCCCCGCCTCTTTGAGGGAAGGTTCTATGGCGCTGATTCCCTCCCGCATGGTGGCGGAAATGAGGGGAATGATCATGAAGGCGAGGACAACAGCCGTCGTCAGCAGACCATAGCCACTCCCCGGACTTCCGCCAAAGTACGGGAGGAAGCCAATATGCTGAGCTAGCCAAGGATAAACCGTTTGGCCTAAAAAAGGGATCAGCAGGGCGTAACCCCACAGACCAAAGACCACACTAGGAATCGCCGCCAACAAGTCGACCAACAATGCCAGGGGCCCAGACAGCCATTTCGGCATCACTTCTACCAGAAAGTAGGCCGCCCCCACCGCAATGGGGAGTGCGAATAGCAAGGCGAGAAACGAGCTGGCCAGCGTCCCAACAACAAGAAACCAAATGCCGTAGCGCGCCCCAGGCATGACTTGCTGACCGTGAATCTCAACAGGATTACCGTAGAGGTTGCCCAGATTCCAGTCATTGGTCCAGAGAAAATCCAGGCCATTGTAATGGATGGCCGGCCAGGAATAAGCAACGAGAAAAATGACAAGGGCCAGCAGCGAGAGGGGCAAAAAACTCGCAGTACCGACCAAACTGATACGAAAAACGGAAAT
>DAIAVG010000273.1 GCA_027445725.1 Acidithiobacillus sp. | reverse complement strand
ATTGCCGGGCGATTAACTCCTTCAGCTCACCGGCGCTTTTCTCGGCGTCCCACTGGGAAACGTGCATACCCAACATTTCCGCACGGGAGTAGCCGAGCATGGTGCAGAACTGATAGTTAACCTCGATCAGAAAGCCGTTTTCGTCAAGAACGTGAATACCATCGCTGGCATTGTTCAATAAAGCTTCGTTTTTCTCCGACGATTCCTGAAGGGATTTTTCCAGCGAGATGAGTGCCTGGTGTTGCCGCCACTGCGTCAGGGCCAGACCGAGGGTGGCGGCCAACTGGCCGAGCAATCGCTGCAGGGATGGGGTGAAATGCCGGGGCAAGTCGCTCACTATCACCAGTACGGCGGATGGCTCCGTGTCTTCGTACACGAAAACCGGATAGGCCATGACACTCCGAATACGGGACAGCGGCGCTTGCTGTTGTTGTACAACCGTCATCGCGGGAGACTGCTGAGGACGGGTGGGTCCCTGTGCGGTTTTTTCGCGGAAGGCCCGACTGGGGATCATGTCGCCATAAGGGAAGTGTGCCGCATCACGAGAGGGTGTCAGCGCTTCCATGGTCTGTCGAAGTTCCGGTGTGTCCGCGCTGGCGGCCACGACCCGCAACCACTCACTGTTCGCTTCGGGAACGACGACATAGGCGCCGATGGCTTCCGTCTGCTCCACCACGACCGCCACCAGCCGCCGATACATAACCTCGGGATCGCCCTGGCGCAGCAAATCCTGCTGGGCCAGGATCGCTGCCATCTGGTATTGGCGAAAGCGCAGTATCCGGCGGAGGAGTTGTAGTAACAGCGCCACCCCGGCCAGAACGCACAAAGCGGTCAGCAGAATGGACAGTCGCGTCCGTTCCACCCGCCAGAAGGCACGATCCAGTGCCGCCGCCGTCCATTGCACCTGCAAAGCCCAGGGATAACCGGGGACAGGAACTACTACTTGACCAACGGGCCTGGGCAGAGGCGTACCCGGTGCCGCCCAGTGGCCATCTTTCCAGATCGATATAACCTGCCCATGCGGTCGCATGAGGACGATAGATTGCAGGTATAGCGGTGTATGGATCACGCTCAGATGGGAGAGCATGAAGGAACAGCCAATGAACCCCAGCACATGGCCTTCGCTGTTCCGGATACGCTGCCGCATAGTCAGTACCCAGGCATGTGCCCGATGGGCGTAGAAAGGCTTTCCCATGAAGCGATCTGGATATCCCGGTAGGGGCGTGAAGTCATTGTCCGCAGCAATGCGCCTCGTCGACTGCTGCACGCTCGACCAGACGATTCGATTGCCGGACGGATCCCGAACATCGATGGCCATAATGGCCGGATGGGTCTGCTGAAAGGCGACAAAGGCGGAAAGAACCTTGGCACTCGGTAACAGATGGTCCGTGCCCTGGGCAAAAAAAGCATTTCTGAGGAATGCAAGGTCATAGAAACGTGCGTCGATGTTGGCGGCCACTATACCGGCGGTTTGCGTGGCGGTGACTTCCGCCCAATTATGAAAATCGGCCCGGATGGATTGCTTCAGATCAGCGGCACGCCACCAGGCAATACTCATGAACAAGAGTGCCAAAGCGATGAAAAAAGCCCTGGTTCCCCACAGAATTTCACGGTCACTGCGGGAAAACACTCCGACTTTCTTCTTGGCTTTGCCTCCCATGAAACGAGCCAACAATAAACGCCGGGCGGATGATACATGGCGCAGAGGGGGCATCTTGGCGGGATCTCCAGTCTTTTACCAAGTATATCAGATCGGCACCGTCATCATCAGCCTTATACATTTGTCGTATTGGGGGATTACCGGCTAGAAACATTAGGCGAACGGGTTGCCGCACGCGGCGACCAAGAATGAGTTATACTGGACGACGCTTGGTGGACCTTCGCACACCGCTACACAGGAGCATGATCATGAACCGTTGGGTGGCAACCATGACCGGTATACTGCTTATCGGTAGCTTCGCTGCCGGGGCCCAGGCAAGTACGGACAGGGCATCAGCCCCTTATCCGCTCACGCATAACAGGACCATCGCCCAGATGCGCCAGCATCTCCAGCATGAAGAGATCGCGCAGCACCAGTTGGAAGAAAGGATTATCACCCTGAAGGCCCACCATGACCGGGCAGGCGTTATTCGCGCCGAGCAACGACTGAAATCCAGGACGGCCAATATTGCAGAGCTCAGAGCAGAACTGCATGATGCCATGACCAATGGTGAAGGATACCAGAGCAAGACACATTAAAGCCCGGCGATAACATCACTCCAGAAGGAAACCATCATGAGCAAAACACAGCAGAGCAATAAAGAAACCAAGAAGCAGCCGGCGATGTCACCCAAAGAGAAGAAACAGGCCAAACAGGCCAAGAAGAATTCCAGCGGTAGTGGTGTCACCATCGTTCCCCGCTGAGATCATCGGCGCCAAGTCAAAAAGTGTGGAGGAGTCCCGTAACAGAAACAGCTTGCGGTACGCAGAAGTAAGGAAGAATACGTGATGCTCTAATGTGTCGTCAGGTTATTCCGAGGAGAGCGTCATAGCTACAAAAAAGTTAGAGTTTTCGTCCTGCGTAAAAAATACCCTGAACAACGCATCGGATACGAACTTGTTACGCTCGGAGTTGTTCAACGTTGAACAACTGAAACAACATGCGGTAACGTTGGCTGGTCAGCATGCTATCGATCCATACCCCGGGCCAGATCGCCTG
>DAIAVG010000272.1 GCA_027445725.1 Acidithiobacillus sp. | reverse complement strand
CGCCGGCGTGCAGGCAGCGCTACCATGACCTCGCAGGGCGGGAATAAAACATGATGATACAAAGAGTTGCTGGCGGGACATCAAGCGAATGCGGTCAGTCGATGGCCGAAATGGCGATCGCTTCGGCCTTTCTGCTGGTGCCGATCTTCCTGATCATCCCGTTGCTGGGCAAGTATATCGACATCAAGGCCAACAGCCTGCAGGCGGCACGCTATGCGGCCTTCGAAGGGACGATATTCGCCAGCGGCACGCTGCGCGGGGCTAATGTAGCTACCCTGACTGGCACTAGCCTCAAAAATGCCATCGCCACCCGGTTTTTTGGCCAGAGCCCGGACACCTTGACGAACCAGCAGAATCAATCTGCCTCCGGCTATACCCCGAAAAATCTCCTGGTGGATCAGGCGGGCAAGGCCCTACTGCCCAGCTACAATAATATCACCGAAAGCAGTAGTAACGGCGCGCCGTCTTTCGTGGCCGATCCCGAAGACTCCGGCTTGAAAGTGAGTCTGGGGGCTCTGGCCGGCCTCACCGGATTCCAGTGGGACTACAGTGGTCTCATCGCCGCTACGGTGTCGGCCAATACCCAGCCACCCACCGCTACCCGGGACCAGGGTTGGCTGGCCTCCGGAGCGGGGGACTTTGATCAGCTCACACTGCCATTCACTTCCACAGATGTGCTCCTGAGCGATGCGGAGAGCGCGCCCAGCCCACAGAGCAACAGCAAATATGTTTACAACCAGATCTCCAGTCTGGTACCACTGAGCAAGCTCAGTTTCGTCAATGGTGCATTGTCGGTCCTGAAATATGGCATACCCGATCTCTCGGGGCTGGATATCGGCAAGATCCTGACCGACGATCCCAACGAAGTGCCTGCCGACCGCCTTGCCAGCTATCAGGGCAGTAGCAAGGGTACACCGTCGGGGAACGAGACCCCGGCGCAGCAGGCCCAGACGGTCATCGCCGAGATGACGAAGGCCGGCGACACGCTCCAGTCGGAAACCACCGATGCGCAGGGCAACATTCATCTGGTCTTCACCGCGCCAGGGGGCACTGATATTCCCATCACCATCTCCGCTGGTGGGTCATCCCCTCAGAATCCGGGAGCGCAAACCACGAAGACACAAAGCGCACAGGGCGTTTCCGCCACTGCCAGCAGCCTGACGAGTTCGCTGACCACGGGTTCGCCTGTGTGGACGCAGGTCCTGGCGGCAAACCCCGCCTGGCTGCCCGCGAACTGGGCGGCCTATGGAACAGGCGGGGCCACCGCCACCTTCACCCAGCGGCACGTCTATGGCAAGCAGCAGACAACAGAAACTATGGTCGTGACCGTTACGCCGATCATCACCAATGGCAAGGTCACGGGTTCCACCGTGACCACCACGACCAGCAGTAGCAGCGGCCCGGCGTGATGGCAATGCGATCATTGCTTCTCCTAATGGGGTTTGGCTGCGTGGGTTTTTCCGGTTTGGCCACCGCAGGCCAGGTGCCCGAGGTCAACTGCGCCCAGCCGCCCTTCCCGACTGGGACGAAACTGACAGTGGTGGCGCAACAGGTGGCCATGAATGGTACGCCCATGAGGATCCTGGCCATGGCGAACCGGCTGCCACCGGCTGCCGTACTAGACTTTTACCGGCATCGCTGGGTGGTCAACGGGCACCCCGCTTACGTGCAGTATCAGGTCGGTCCCTGGCAGGTGGTGGCGCATCGTAACGGCTCCTGTTTCTACACGGTGCAGGTCCAAGGTCGTGGAAGCGGTACCGAAGGGTTGGTGGGCGTATCTCTGCCCGGCGAGGCGCAGGGGATGCCCGGCCATCCTTCCTTCCCGGTACCGAGCGGTACCAAGGTCATCAACGATATGGTCAGCAACGACGGCGGCAAGATCGGCCACACCTGGTATCTGGGTAATCGCGAGACAGTGGAGCAGAACGCGAATTTTTATCTGCGTACTCTGGTGCATCAGGGCTGGTCGCGGCAAATCGCCAACTACCCGCCCATGTCCCACGGAGCAGTGGCCCTGATGTTTCAGCAGGGGGCGCAGACAGTCAGCATCGTCGTCGAACCCGCCACCTTTGGCTCCACCCTGCTGATCACCAAGGTACGGCGTTAAGAGGACCCCATGCGAATTCTGATGCGACACCGTAGATTTTCCGGCCGCGCCTCTCAACAGGGGCAGGCGATGGTCGAATACATCATCGTGCTGATCTTCGCCATCATCGTGCTCGTTTCCATTTCGGCGGGGAATCCCTCGCCCATCGATCAGCTCGCCACTGCCCTGAAGGCCTACTGGCAGAATTACTCTTACATCATTTCCTTGCCTTGAAAGGATCGCTATGCGTCTCCCTAACTTACCACGGCTAAACCGTTTTACGGTAATGCTCGTTATCGCCGTTCTGCTTGCCGGTACCGCTGCATTTCTGACGGTGCATTACCTGCAAAGCCGTGAACACCAGTTCAAAACGGAGTTGCAGACCAAGTTGAGCGCAAATATGGTGGATGTTGTGGTGCCCACCGCTAATGTCCATGCCGGCGTCGTTGCAACAAATAAAAACATGGCGATCCGACCGGTGCCGCGCGATCTCATTTATTCGAGTACCATTACGGTCGCCCGTTGGGGCAGGTATGCTGGCCGCATCCTGACACGTCAGGTGGAAGCGGGCCGTCCGCTGCTTGCGGAAGACTTCGCCAAACCCTTTAACGGGGATTTTGCCAGTACC